>JAUNRX010000168.1 GCA_030539495.1 bacterium
TTTGCTTTATATACGATACGCACTGTCTGTGCCTTAATTGTTATTCCTCGTTCACGCTCTATATCCATATTATCAAGCACTTGGGCCTGCATCTCACGGCTAGTTAATAAGCCTGTTTTTTCAATAATACGGTCGGCCAAAGTGGATTTACCATGGTCGATATGAGCAATGATACAAAAATTTCTGATTTTGCTTTGGTCTATGCTCGACATATTTTTCCTCCATAATTCGCATCATTCACTGTATTATAGCATAGAAGAAGGCTCCATACAAGAATGATAATCAACATCTATATCATAAGAACATTAGATTTTAAGCTTTTCCTTCTCTTTTATTTATGAAACAAGCAATATTTTGCCTGTCTTAGCATATACTTAGCTAGGCGTTTATTTGCAAAAAGGAAGGGGGTTGTCTTACATCCTATGAAATCACAAAGAACGATGCATCGAATACAGCTTCTATTAAAGACTTGTTTTATCGTTGTTCTTACCTATATCGTGATTTTACTTAGTTTTCTCTTTTTCGGGAAAGACTTCAAACAGAATATGACTTCTCTGCTTCACACAACGATAGGAAAGATTAGCAATTCCATTTATTGTTCTGCATCCAGCAGTCTTTCCTATTCACTTAATAACAATAACGCACATACAGATGAGCTTGTTTACTCTTCCTTCTATTCTTCTGTCATTAAGTATGTAGAAACGAGTGGTAGTGACAATACGGCGATTACTCCGACAAATCCTAATAAGATCATCATCTATAATGACAGTAACGAAGATACCGAGGCCATTACTCCTCCTCCAAGTGGTCAATCCCTTGCAGCGTCCAGTGATGCCATAGTAACTGAAGATGGCAACTTATCTTCCTATGACAATATATTTTTTGAAAATGAATATGATGCCCAGACTGCATTTGCCTCCCATGAATTATCATCCAGTGCAAAGCAGACGCAGGCAGTGAACAATTCCATGATAAATAATTTACTCAAAAATATGGATCGTAATTATCTGATCAATAACTTTTATCGTGTCAATGAAGCTGCCGTAATTGATAAAAAGACTTGGAACGTTAAGAAATTAATGCAGCAAGATCTAACCTTAGAAAAAAATGCATCCAAACCACAAATCCTGATTTTCCATACCCATGCTCATGAAGCATTTGCAGACAGCAAAGCAGGTGCCAGAAGTGATACCGTTGTTGGGGTCGGGGAAGAGCTTGCCTCCATCCTTCGAGATAAATACGGCTACAATGTGATGCATTATTACAAACAATATAATTTCAATACGGCCTATAATGAAGCCCTTGTGGATCTTAATCGTATCGTCAAGGAAAATCCAAGCATCAAGATCATTATCGACTTACATCGGGATGGCGTTTCGACTTCCTGCAAGACCCATACCGTCTGTAAAGTGGATGGCAAGAAAATGGCTCCAATTATGTTCTTTAACGGGGTAAGCCGTAATAAGAAGGCAAGTCTTAACTTCCATACCAATGAAAACCTCCAGACTAACCTGGCATTCAGCCTGCAAATGAAACTCTATGCTATGAAGACATTTCCTGAGTTTACAAAGAAAAACTTTATCAAGAGTTTTCGTTACAATATGCATGTGGTAGGCCGCTACAGCTTGGTAGAAGTCGGGGATAACAACAATACCGTAGCTGAAGTGAAAGCTGCCATGACTCCTTTGGCTGAAATCATCGACCATGTGCTTTCCACACCTAATGAATATGGAAACTAAGTTAAGAAACTATAGGAAATCTTAATTATTTTCCCCCTTTTTCTCATGTTGCTTCTTTGCTACAATGGCTCTTATCAAAGGATTTACTATATAAAACATGAGAAAAGGAGGGGCTTTATGACACAACGAAAAAAGGTCATTTGCGGCATTATCTTTCTGGTATTCTGCATTTTTATTGGCATTGCGTATCATTATCTGGATTACTATAACTTAATTCCGAAAAAAAGCCATACTGCCGAAGAGTTTAATATTACAACCATTACTAGCTCCGTTGATTACAACAAAAATGGAATTGATGATTATACCGATTTCTTGCTTGGGGCCAGAAAGGAAGCTGAACATCACTCCAAGTATGACGGCACCTATTATGTTGGAGGGTATCCACCTGATAACATTGGCGTTTGTACAGACGTTGTCTGGCGTGCTTTTAAAAATGCTGGCTACTGCCTGAAAGATATGGTAGATACGGATATTAAGAATACTCTGGATGCTTATCCCAAAGTAAATTACTCTCCCGATCCTAATATTGATTTTCGACGAGTTCCCAATCTAAAGGTATATTTCGAGCGCCACGGCATCAGCCTGACACTAGATACTAATAAGATTGAGGAATGGCAGCCTGGGGATATCATCACGTTCAGTTCCACCCATATTGGTATTTTATCAGACAAGCGTAACTCCGATGGAGTTCCTTACCTAATACATAATTCGGGGCAGCCAAACCGCGAGGAAGATGCCTTGCTTAAGCAAAAGGAAATCACCGGGCATTATCGGTTTGATGCTTCCAAAGTCGATACTGCTCTACTAATTGCTTGGCATGAATAAAGGTTAATTGCTATTTTATTGGCTTTGGGTATATGGGAAATTTTCTTGTCCCTATGCCCAATTTTTCACTGATTTTCTTTTGATTTTTAAGATTTTGGGCATATAGAGAATTTTTGTGTTTGAATGCCCACGTATCTTGTCGAAGCTTGGGCATATGGACATATAAATTTGCTATATGCCCAAAATCAGCTAATTTGACATTTTTCTAGTTCTAAATTGGGCATATTACTTACTTAATTTGCTATATGCCCAAACGTTCACTTTCATTAAACGTTTTCATTAAACATTATCATTAACCATTCCTAGGCCTTTCCGAACTTTGGCTCTTTATAAAAGACGGAATTGATGGCCTCGCTGATACAGTAGCTAATTCGATGGATGGAGTCGTCAATATTCTTTGGTGTGACAAACATATTCTCCACATCGCGGTCCGTCATTTCATTTAGGAACTGATACACTTCCTCTTCGGAAAATCCTTTTTTCCGTAGGGCATTTTCCATTCGATCATCAACGATGGTCTGGGCATCTACCACGGTTGGCACGCCCAATGCGATTACATCAATGCCAAGACTATCTTTATTCAACGCATTGCGGTTGTTTCCAACGCCTGCTCCTGGACTAATTCCGGTATCCGTAATCTGAATGGTCGTATTTAGGCGGCTTACACTTCTTGCTGCCAAGGCATCAATAACAACCAGCATATCCGGCTTTGTCTCTTTAATAATACCTCGTAGGATCTCAGAACTTTCCATACCGGTCTGTCCCATTACACCTGGAGAAATGGCACTCATCATTTCCAAACGATTACGTTTTGCAAATTCATCTCCAAACTCTTTTATTAACTGCCTTGTTACAAATAAGTTATCGATGACCTGTGGTCCTAGGGCATCTGCTGTCAGATTACGGTTTCCGAGCCCTGCTACTAAAATATGTTTTCCTTCTACTCCATTCGTCAATTCTTCTAAATATGCTGCTACCAAGTTGCTAACAGGCTTATGGTATCCTTCATCGGAGCCACTAATTCTTGGTGCCTCAATCGTAATATAGGTACCGATTGGCTTACGCATTGCCTTTGCCCCGCGCTCGTCCTTAATTATTACTCGTGTAAGCTTGATATCCGTGTCCTCGTCATAATCTTCTTCTAACACGACCCCTTTGATTTCCACATCATCGTCTTCAAAGGTTTCTCGTTCCTCCAATGCCAAATCTGTTCGTCTAGTATTTTGATATCTTAGTTCGTCCATTATTAATCCTCTCATCTATTTATTTAGTAGGTTTCTTCCAATTGTTGTTTTTCATCTAGTTGTAGGTTCTCCATATATAGCTAAATTCATGCGATTTCCAATCTTTTTATATCTTTTTTTTACAAAAAAACTCATAAATTCATATTGACAACTGGGACACTTTATACTAAGATATAGTGGTATGTTTACATTAGAACGTCCGTGTCCGGATTTAATGAAACAATATTTTAACAAATTACCACATAGCAATGGAGGTGTACGGATTGGCTAACATTAAATCTGCTAAAAAGAGAATTAAAGTTATTGAAACTAAAACTATGAGAAACAAAGCAATCAAGTCTGCTGTTAAGACTGCAATCAAAAAAGTTGATGCTGCTGTTGCTGCAAACGACAAAGATCTTGCAATCGCAAACTTAAGAGCTGCTGTCTCAGAAATTAGCAAGGCTCAAAGCAAAGGTATCTACCACAAAAATACAGCAGCAAGAAAAATTTCTCGCTTAACTGTAGCGGTTAACAAACTTGCTTAATGAATAGACAAGCTTAAAAAAAAGGGAAGTCACTTATGTGACCTCTCTTTTTTTTATGTGCGCGTTCAACAAGCCAAAGTCATGCTTGTAAGGATGGAAAATCCTGTTTGCAGAACCTTGGCGTCTGCGTGTCAAAGAGGGAAAGTTATAATTTATAACTTTCCCTCTTTTCCTTTTCACTAGCTTAGTTTTGAAAAGAAATCATCCATAAAGTTTTTCGTGTATTCTGTCACCTTATCAAAATCCATATAATCTTTATAAATTGCTTCGATATCATCATGGATGTCTTTCGTCTGCATCAAGGACTCAATGGCTACTTCTACTAACTGTTTCCGATATAGCTCATTGAAGGAGAACGTGCTGTCATACTTCTCAACAATGATTGGATCTAATAAATAATTCAAATCTATAATCTTTTCAACCTGCTTAGAGAATGTTGTATTCGTCGTTATACATAAATCAAGATCTTTAATAATCAGATGGATTGGATCATTTGGCATAAGGCTGGAATAGAATACTTCCAGGCCATAGCCCATAAATGAGGCAAACTGGATTGCCATCTTAATAAACTCTGTTGCTGCGCTAATTGGACCATTTAACGCAATAATCTTCTCATCGGATACGACCGATTCAAAATAATCAATATAGCCTTGTGGGGTGATTGCTTCTGCAAATAAGTTCCTGATCTGTCCTTTTAATTTTCCTTTTTTCAAATCGTGAGTTCCAAAGATATCCTGTACTTCTGCACGTAACTCTTCTTTATCCAACGCGCATTGATAAAAATAGTTGGTGTTCTCTTGCAGCTTTCCTGCTGCTGACAGATATGCAAATGTCCGCTTGTACCCTCTGCTGTTCTCATTCATTAACTTCAGTATATCCGTACGTTTTTTCTCCAGCCCGCTTTCATCCAAATACACACCTAGATTCAGGATATTATCAATTGCCCCTGGTGTTACGGGATCGATAATATGTGGTGCAGTTCCATCAAGCATGGTCACCCCAAGGGACGGAATATGTACTGCATCTAGACTTTTTGCATCACTTGCACAGTGAAAGTGTTCTACTGCATAGCCTTTTTCCCTAGCCGTCTTGCTAAATAGATTCATAAATGTATTTTTTCCTACGCCGGGACCGCCTTTTAATACGTAGATACGCTTGTTCGTTACCCAAGGAGCAATAATTCCCTCAAAATAATTTACAAACCCTTTACTCGTGTTGCCACCCGGAAAATAATGCTTCGTTAAATTCATAAAGACCTCCACGATTCACACATATATCTTATACTTATAGTTCTATTTTATTACCTATAGATTGTCTATATGTGCGTTTAATGCTATAATACTTGCAAAAAGTCGTAGAGCAAAGGAGAGTTACATGAACATTTTAGTAAGTGCCTGTCTAATCGGAATTGGGTGCCGATATGACGGAAAGAGCAAAGTGCATCCAGATGCCATGAAGTTACTTGAAAAATATACGGTAATTCCTTATTGTCCTGAGGTATATGGTGGCCTTCCTACCCCTCGTAAGCCTTCAGAGATCCGTAATAACAGAGTTTTAATGGAAGATGGCACAGATGTTACGGCACAGTTCGCCAAAGGCGCGAAAGAGGCATTACGTCTTGCCAAGCTTTATGACTGTCAGTTTGCAGTATTAAAAGAGCGCAGCCCTTCCTGTGGAACCGGATATATCTATGATGGTACGTTTACAGGACGATTAACGGACGATGATGGCTTGACCGCTAAACTATTAAAGGCTGCCGGAATTAAGGTAATTGGAGAGTCGGAAATCCCTAATGTGTTATAACGAAATGATAGGAATCTCTTGTTTTTAGCTTGATTTTCTCTTATTTGGGTATTAGGCGTTCATTTTTACGCTGTATACCCAATTTTACTTTGTATCTTATGTAAAACAGAGCT
>JAUNRX010000043.1:0-3607 GCA_030539495.1 bacterium
TACAAGTAGATAATGTGGAAGGTGTTGGATAGAAATCCTGTACCTGTTCTGGCATGTAGCCAAGATCACGAATGTACTCAGCAAGTTCTACTGCTTCTTTTAAAGAAGAACCTGGGTGAGAGGACATAAGGTAAGGAACTACGTATTGTTTCTTTCCTAAATCATGATTTACTTGTTTGTATTTCTTCATAAAACGTTCGTAAACAGAGTTTTCTGGTTTACCCATAAGCTCTAATACTGTATCGCTGATATGCTCTGGAGCAACCTTTAACTGTCCACTTACGTGGTGTTCACATAATTCTTTGATAAATGTATCATCTGGATCGTTGATTAGGTAATCGAAACGAATACCGGAACGGATAAATACACGTTTTACCTTTGGAAGTTCACGAAGTTTTGTTAATAATTCTGTGAAGTCCGTATGGTCAATCTTAAGGTTCTTACATGGTTTTGGAGTTAAACATTGTTTCTTTGGACATGCACCATGTGTCTCTTGTTTTGCACATGCTTTATGTCTGAAGTTTGCTGTTGGACCACCAACGTCAAAGATATTTCCTTTGAAGTCTTTATCTTCGATCATGATCTTAGCTTCATCAATGATGGACTCATGACTTCTTGTCTGCATGATACGTCCTTGATGGAACGTAAGGGCACAGAAGCTACATCCACCGAAACAACCACGGTTGTTTGTTAAACTGAACTTAAGATCTGCAAGTGCTGGAATACCACCGTCTTTTTCGTAAGATGGATGGTAGTTTCTCATATATGGTAAAGAGTATACCCAGTTCATTTCATCTTCTGATAATGGCTTAGCAGGAGTATTTTGAACAACATATGTTCCATCTTTATAAGGCTCGATTAATTTCTTCGCTGCAAATGGATCGGTATTGATATATTGTGTATAGAAGCTTTCTGCGAACTTACGCTTGCTTGCAAGGATTTCTTCAAAGCTTGGTAACATAATATAATCATAGACACCGGAGATATCTTTTGTCTTATAAACAGTACCTTCGATAAAGGAGATATATTGTGCTTCGATACCACTTGCTAATGCATCTGCGATCTCAACGATGGATTTTTCACCCATACCATAAGAAAGGATATCTGCTTCGGAATCAAGTAAGATGGATTTTCTTACATCATCACCCCAGTAATCATAATGTGCCATTCTACGAAGGGATGCTTCAATACCACCAATAATGATTGCTGCATCTTTATACGTTTGACGGATTAATTTACTGTATACAATTGTTGCACGGTCTGGACGCTTGCCCATGACACCACCTGGTGTATAGTTGTCCATCTTACGTTTTTTCTTCGCTACGGTATAATGGTTAACCATAGTATCCATATTACCACCACTTACTAAGAAACCAAGTCTTGGTTCTCCTAAGATGGTAATACTGTTTTTATCCTTCCAGTTCGGCTGTGAAATGATACCTACGGAATATCCGTTTGCTTCTAATACACGGCTGATAATTGCTGGTCCAAAGGAAGTATGATCTACATAAGCATCTCCGATAACAAAGACAAAGTCTAGTTGCTCAATTCCTCTATCGATCATATCCTGTTTACAAATTGGTAAAAAACCTTTTGTCATTTTAAAACTCCATTTCTAATCTTCACATCTATCTAGTGATTTCATCATAATTCTTTATATAATAATCTGCGAGACGAATCTTTTCTTCACGTTCAAATTCGGAATACTCATCTTCGATCGCACAAACTTTCATGTTTGCACTTTTTCCTGCCATAATTCCTTGCGTAATATCTTCAAACACAAGACAGTGCTTTGGCTCTACACAAAGGTCACTTGCTACCAATTCATAGATATCTGGTGCTGGCTTCCCTTTGTTTACTTCACAAGAAGTACGGATGGAATCAAAATACGTATCAATGGCAAGTTGTTTTGTCACACTCTCCACTAAATGTCTGGAGTTGCTTGTTGCAATTCCCGTCTTGATCCCACGGCTCTTAAGGTCTTGTAAGAACTGTAAGCACCCTTGTTTTAGTGGCGTTTCATTCATATATTTGTCATACGCCATGTTATTCCAGACTTCTTTAATCTCTTCTACAGACTCTTCTAGTTTGAAACGAGTCTTAAAGTACGTTGCTGTTTCTGTAAAGCTCATACCTGAAATTGCATGCTGTAAGTCCTCTGGTAACTCTAACCCACGTTCCCCTAAGAATTCAATGTCAATTTTCTTCCACATCCACATAGAATCGATTAGCGTACCATCTAAATCAAAAATAACTGCATTAATATTATCTAACATGTATCCTCCACCAAAACTGTATCTAAAATTTGTTGATTTCTTCTTCTGTCAATGGTCGGTATTCACCAGCCGCAAGCGTTTCATCTAGCACAAGTTCCCCCATGGATAAGCGCTTAAGATAAATTACTTCTTTCTCTACTGCCTCAAACATTCTTTTTACCTGATGGAATTTACCTTCCATAATCGTTAATTCGATTTCTGAGATTTCGTCAGATTTTAGAATTCTAAGATCTGCAGGCAATGCTTTAAATACTTCATCTACCTGTAATCCTTCTTTGAAGGCTACAACATCTTCTTCTGTAACTCTTCCCTGAATTCTTGCATAATAAACTTTCCCCACTTTTTTCTTAGGGGATAATAAGCGATGTGCTAAGTCACCATCATTTGTGATGAGTAACAATCCTTCCGTATCTTTATCCAAACGGCCTACTGGGAATAAATCCTTTCTTGCCTTTGTTTCAATTAAATCGATTACGGTCTCACATCGTTTATCTTCCGTTGCTGAAACAACTCCGGCAGGTTTATTTAGCATATAGTACTCATGAGTTACATAGCCTACCTGCTCATCATGGTAAAATACTTGATCGTTATTATCCACCTTTAACTCCGGTGTTCTTACGACTTCGCCATTTACCTTGACATGACCTCGCTTAATTGCGATCTTTACTTCACTTCTTGTACCAACGCCCATATCTGCCAGATACTTATCAAGTCTTAACTTCTTCATTGCTGCTCCTTCAAATGGATTATAGCCATCTCCAGCCTGGATTATATTTGTTCTTTAACGTTCCTTTGCTAAGCTTGCCCCAGCCTAAGGAATGTCCATCCACGCATACAAGCTGATAACCACTTGCTTTCTTGTCTTCTATTTCAATGGTTTCCCCTTTTAGATAACGAATAACACGTTCATCCTCAAGTGGAAGATCGATATGATTTTCAAACTCTTCTTTCTTTAATGCACATGCCAAGGCTTGTGCTGGTTCAAAGCGGTTTTTCTTAACATCACCAAGGTACATGCCGCTTCGTAAGATACGAAGGCCTTTTAATGGCACAACCCCTTCCGGTAAGGAAGTAAGACGTTCTTCAAACATCTCATGGTTTTTCTTAAAGGATTTTACACCTATGGATTTTAAGAAACTAGAAGTCTCATCCGATAATTTGACTGGATCCGTCTTTGTCTTTACCTTACGTCTGCCTTCGTCTTCGCCTTTTTGTAAAAGCGCAACAAAATGGCCCTCCCCATTGATCTTGTGAGGCCAAATACGAACACAGTTAGTAAGTTCTTTGTCCTCACTGCCAATCCATTCAGGGTGGCCATGGTCAAATCCTTC
>JAUNRX010000043.1:3707-27046 GCA_030539495.1 bacterium
TAAGTTCTTTGTCCTCACTGCCAATCCATTCAGGGTGGCCATGGTCAAATCCTTCTGCTCTTTCTACGTCTAGCACTTTAAATTCCGGAAATTCCTTCTTAAGGTGCTCAATCGTAAGCTCATTTTCTTCTGGTGAAAATGTACAAGTCGAGTACACCATAAGTCCGCCTGGTCGAAGCATCTTGGCTGCTTCCACAATGATTTCTTTTTGAATCTTGCTAAAATATTCTACACCGTATTCTTCCCAACTCTTAATTAAGGCATTGTCCTTACGGAACATTCCTTCTCCGGAACATGGTGCATCTACAAGTATCTTATCGAAGTAGCCTTCAAAATATCTTCCTAGTTTTTCAGGTGGCTCACTGGTAACGATTGCATTGCGAACCCCTTGTAATTCAATATTTTTAAGAAGGGCCTTGGCTCTTGAATTACTAATATCGTTTGTAACTAAGACGCCTGTCCCATTTAATTTGGCTGCAAGCTCAGTGGATTTCCCGCCTGGCGCAGCACATAGGTCTAAGACACGGTCTCCTTCTTCAATTGGAAGAAGTGCTGCCGGTGTCATAGCACTTGGTTCTTGGATATAGTAGAGCCCAGCATAATAATAGGGATGTTTTGCTGGCTGCTCACTTTTATCATAATAAAATCCGTTTGTTGTCCAAGGGACTCTCTTTAATTCAAACGGAGAAATGTTCATAAATTCTTCTACAGATATTTTTAATGTATTCACTCGTAGTCCCGCATGATGAGGCTTATCAAAACTCTTGATATATGCTTCGTACTCTTCCATAGAAAGAAGTTCTTTCATGCGATCTGTATAGGTACTTGGTAATAACACTTAGGTATTCTCCATTCTATTTTAAACTTTGTGCGCGGTATCCTTCGGAGATAATGTCAAGTTCCTTGTTAAAACGTTCTAACTGGTCTAAATCACCAGTCTCATATATTTTAAAGAATTCATCCTGGATCTTTACGACTTCTCTCTTATTTGCTACTTTATACAAATTTTGAATATTTGTCAAAATATCAGAAACAACACTTGCTTTTAAACTAAAGAAATTCTGCGCATCCATGATTTCTCCACGGATCTGGCTCATTTCCTCATCAAGGCTGATCACAGCTTCTGCTGCACTAGATAGTCTTGCGCGGATATGGCTTGGCATGTTTTTCTTATATTTATATTGAAGGCTATGTTCAATGGTAGCCCAAAAATTCATTGCTAATGTACGAATCTGAATTTCTGCCTGGATCGTCTTCGCACCTTTTAATGTCTGTACAGTATAATAGATAATGACGTGGTAGCTTCTATATCCACTTTCTTTACGATGTTCAATATAGTTTTTCTCAAGCTTGATCTCCATATCATCGCGGTTTCTGATTAATTCAACTACTTTATCAATGTCTTCAACAAACTGACAAATAATACGGATTCCGGCGATGTCATCTATTTTTTCCTGTATCTCATCTAAACTAATATTCTTCTTCTGTGCTTTTTCCAGAATACTGGAGATCTTTTTTACTCTGCCATCTACTAATTCAATCGGAGAATATGCTCCTGCATTGCGATATTCATTAATAATATGGTTAAACTTTACGATTAATTCATCCACTGCTAACTGATAAGGGTCTAATATTTCTCTCCATAGTTGTATTTCCATATTATTTACCTCTCATTTATCATTATTTTGTAAACCGAATTTTATAGGCTCTTTCCCCTAAAAATCTCTTTGTATTTTTCGTTCAAAATTACCACTAGTGTATTATACCATGTTTTGATTAAAAGTGTAACTTTATTTAAAAAGAGTAGGATAATCTGTGCTGTTCCAGATACTTTAGGATATAATAAGGATTTACGCTGATCTCCTTGCCTTCAAAGTTTACATACATGCCTAGATGAAGATGTACGGGAAAGTTTCCTGTAGTTCCCTCCTTCTCACTATAACCGGTGTCTCCCATAAAACCAAGTAACTGTCCCGCCCTGACCTTATCCCCGACCTCTATGCCGCTTACATAGGAGTCTAGATGTGCATAGTAATAGTAACACCCATTGCTTCCACGTATTCCAATACGGTATCCGCCTAGTTTCAGCCAGCCCACATTCTCGACTACCCCCTCCCCGATGCTTAAGATTGGAAAATACCCTCTCACATTGTTGCTTGTCATCAGGTCCGTTCCTTCATGCTTCCGCTCACCTCCGTAGGTCCTTCTTCCGCCCCAGGAGTTATCATAGGAAATGGTCTGTTTTCCTAGCAAGTCATTTGGTACGGGAAAATACTTAAGCTTCGTCAGCATGCAGGTGTAAAACTGTACCAGCTTATCATATTCCTCTAGCTTCTTTATTTTCTTTATGCAGCGTTCTGGAAGTGGGTGCTGTTTGATCTGCGCTAAAGAATCAATTTCGTAGTGAGATTGCATCATATAAAGTGTCAGCTCCTCCATTTGCTGCTTCATATCCTTCTCTTGATTTACGTAATACGAGATTACCTCCTCTGAAATGTGAAACTCACGTATTTTATCTTCCTCAATCTTAATGGAATGTATAAGATCTAACGTCTCCTTATACTGCTGGAGATACGATAGTAAAAATACGGATCCGATCAGTGCCACAAAAAATAGTAGGATTGGCAAGATAGTATGTAACTTATTGTGGCGATTGCGCATAAAAAAACCTCCTCATATACCTCTTTATAGTATACGAGAAGGCTTGTAAAGTATGACATTTCACATTTTCTGCATTATTTATGCTTAATAAACTGGATATCCAGCACATCTTTTAAAGTCATAGTATCTTTTCCTTTTAGAATGTTAAATGCCGTCCTTGTATAGGTGTCGATACTCCTTAACTTAAAGTTGCTTTCTGTCAAACTGAAGTTTATTTGATAATCTTCAATTTCCTTTTGATCATAATGCTGGCCCTCTAATTTTCCATTGTAAATAAAGGAGTTGATTGCTGCAATGTTCTCCTCTAGATCCGGCACAAGAACTGCCATCTTACGAATCAGCTTACTTTCATAACTTCCATTAATCGGAACACATAATGTCTCGATTTCATCAACTTTCAAATCAATTGCTGTCAAGGCCAACGAAATCAGCTTCGACTCAGATAAATCTGAGGTAATCAGGGATAAGATATCCGGTGCAATTGACACGATTTTGGTAATGCTTTGATCGTTGTAATCGTTAAATACCTTTGTCATCACCAGTTTTTGTCTCCAAACACGTCCAAAGTCATAAGCTAGTCCATCTACAGTCTTTACCTTTCGAATCCTTGCATAACCTAATGCCTGTGCCCCATTTAATCGATGAGTACCTGCCGTTAAGTTTCTCGAGGACTTATCAAGTACATGGTTGGACTCATTTAACCAGTCTGCCTCTTCCGCAGTCAGAGTAACCTCTACTCCTCCTAATCGGTCAATAATCTTGGCAAAACTATCAAAATCGACTTTTATATATCCATCTACTGCGATATTGAAGTTCATCTTTAGCGTCTTTTCAAGCAATGGAATATCTCCGGTTCGATATGCGGAATTAATACGATTATCCTGATACCCTGGAATTTGTACATATGTATCACGCATAATCGAAGTAAGCTTCAATGTCTTATTCTTGGTATCTACCGTCACAATAATGATGACATCCGAACGCCCTCTGATTTCCCAATCCTCTTTCTCTTCAGCAATAAATAAAAGGTTGGTGATCCCTTCTACCTTTTTTATCTCTCCGCTGTTGTTCCATTCAACATCATCCGGGTCAAGTTTGGCAAGATTACCATACGTCCAGCTATCGTCCGTATCAAATTCTTCATCTTGAACAACCACCTTGTTATGTTGATCGTACTCTTTATAATTAATAAAACCTAACATATGTTTTGTAAATAAAACGATTGTAACTACAATAACAAACAACAGAAGCAAGCTCCCTGTCGCTATTCTTTTTCTTATCTTCTTTTTATTAGAAGCGCTCTCTTCTTCTGACATATAAGCATTAAGCGGTGAATCCTTCTTGATAACAATCTTATTCTCGTTATCGTGATCAACTGCATTGGAATACTCATTTTTATCTTCCATATTGCCAAACTCCTACTTCAAAGTAATATCAGCATATTATAACATAGAACAACAAAAAAGTATCTTATTTTTTTCTTAATGTTTTCGTGAATGTTTCGATATATTTATTTATTTGTTAATGAAAGATTAAGGTTGAGAATTATAGGCACAAAGTGGACTTTGTACACTCTCAACTCATTCTCTATAAATTAATAAAGCTCCCAGCCTGCGTTCACAAACTGGGAGCCTCTCTATTTTATATTGCTTTTAATACATTTACAATGTAGTCGAATACACGGATTGTAGAGCTGATGCTTAAACGTTCTTTTGGTGTATGAACATCATGCATATCAGGTCCGATGGATACAATATCAAGGCCTGGTATCTTATTTGCTAAAATACCACATTCTAATCCTGCATGGATTACTTCGATAATTGGATCACGTCCGAATTCTTCTTTATATAAATCAATGAATACCTCACGTAATTTGGAATCATGTTTGTATTCCCAACCTGGATATTCTCCTTCAATACGATAAGTTCCACCTAAGTTTTCAGTTAATAACTTAATCTTATCAGACATAAATGTCTTATAAGTAGCAACGCTGCTTCGTACAGAATAACTGTATAATGCTTTTGTTGTATCTACTTTACAAATACCAAGGTTTAATGAACTTTCTACTAAACCTTCAATATCAGCACTCATTGTCTGGATGCCGTTTGGTTGGAATAAGATATAAAGAATCATTGTATCGAAAGATGCCTTTGTAAGACATTCATAGCTTCCTGCTTCCTGTACTGTTGTAGCAACTTTGAAATCAGGTTCTGTTGTCTTAAGCTCTCCTTCATATACTGCATTTAACGCTGCAATCTTTGCTGTAAATGCTTCTACTCTGTCTTCTTCAACTACGAATTCAATGTTAGATAAGCTTGGAATTGCATTATCTTTTTCACCACTTTCAAAGGATGCCACTGAAAATTCAAATTCTTTTTGTAAATCATTCATCATTCTTGCAGAAAGAATTGTTGCGTTTGTACGGTGTTTCTTAATATCTACACCTGAGTGTCCACCTTGTAAGCCTCTTACTTGGCAAGTAACCTTAACGCCTGTTACCATTTCACTCTTCACATCAAATTCACTGATTGCTGTCATACCGCCAGCACATCCAACTAAGATGTTATCTTCTTCTTCGGAATCGATATTGATCATATTCTTTGCTTGAAGGTTTTTAACATCTAATGCTGCAGCTCCTAGTAAGCCGATTTCTTCATCTGTCGTAATAACAACTTCAAGACGAGGATGTTCAAATTCATTACTATCTAAAATAGCTAGTCCGTAAGCGATAGCGACACCATCATCACCGCCAAGTGTAGTTCCTTCTGCTTTAATAAAGTCTCCATCGATAGAAAGCTTTAAAGGATCTTTCTCAAAATCATGATCGGAATCTGGATTTTTGATACAAACCATATCCATATGCCCTTGAAGCATTACTGCATCATGATCTTCATATCCTGGTGTTGCGTCCTTTATAATGATAACGTTTAACATTTCGTCTTGTTCATAATATAGGCCACGATCTTTTGCAAATTGCACAAGATAATCACTAATTCCCTTATTATTACGGGAACCTCTAGGCACATTACTTATTTCTTCGAAAAAATGAAATACTTTTTTATAGTCAATACTACTTAATACATCTGCCATGAATCTATCTCCAGTCTTTTGTTAAATTTGGAATTTTTATTCCTGTTCCATTATACTATTATGTTCCTCCATTTTGCAATGGTTATACATTATATATTATAACCAGTAACAAAACCATTTATTTTAATTCAATCTCCTCTATATATGCCCTAAACTTAATTTTATCATCACTATAGCTGTTAGACCAGGCTTTCATCTGTGTTTCCACCTCATCCTTAATCTCACTTTCTGACATATTATTTAAGAGCATCTGATTTACATACTGCTTGATTTTTGTCGTATATGTAGCAATCTCCCCATCTCTTTCTTCTACTGTCATTCGATCCTGATTAGAAACTGCATATTCCACTTTTGCCTTCAGTTTCAGTACACCTTCAGTGCCGGAAAAATCCAGATATTTCACGGTAGCATCACAACTAACATAAGGAACCTTGCAGTCACTATCCATCTCGTTATAGCATGCCTTTAACGTCTCAGTAATAAAGTCGTATGCCGGATCGTCTTCCCTAATCTCTGGCAACACACTATTCATCGCATCTTTGAAGGTGCATTTCTTACCTTTAAAATATTCTGTTATTATCTCATCAAATTGAGCCAGCGTCTGTGTCTCATAGGATGTGTCTCTAAGGCCACAAAGAAACTCATATGCTTCGTCGTATCCAATTACCGCAACTACATTTTGAGCTCCGGACTCTTTGTTTTTAGAATTCCTCCTGCTAAAACCAGCAAAAATAAGTATCACAATTAGCACTACTGCCACTACAGCAATGATACAGGCAACTCTGTATTTTTTCTCCTCCATTAGGTTACTCATTGTCTCTTTCATATGTCGTATTCCTCTCGTTTTTCACATTATGTAAGCACTATATACATTACTATTATTTTAAGTCGAAATTGTGACACTTTCAAGCATAAAAAACACCACATTTCATCCAAACTACAACAAAATGTGGTGTTTCTACCTTATGCAATTAGTTGTTCTTTTTCTTTCTCTGAATCTTTTTCTGTTAATTTCTTAATTCCTTGTGCTGCTACAATTAAGCCTAAGATAAATAAAAGAATAGCAAATGTTAACTGTAATGCATTACCGGAATTAAACTTGGTAGAAAGCGCGATACATAAATCTTTGATTTTAAGGATTAATGCTGTAAAGGTTACACCAAGCATAATCACCATTGGTGCCCAAAGCATGGCACCTTGACGATTTGTTTTCTTTAAGAATACCGCACATGCAATTAATGCAAGGGCACTTAATAATTGATTTGCGGAACCAAATAATGGCCAGATATTCTGATATCCTACTTTTGCTAGTGCAAAACTTAATACTAATGTCAAACCAGTTGCAAAGAATTTATTAGTAAGAACAGTTCTCCAAAGAGCTGGCTTTGCATCATCCTCAATGAAGAATTCCTGGAATGCAAGACGTCCTACTCTGGCAACAGAATCTAAGCTTGTTAAACCAAATGCGGAAATCGCTAATGTAATCAATGTATAAGCAAAATTCTTAGGAAGTCCAAGCTTTTCAACAAATGCAGCTACTGCTGTAGCGAAAACAACTGGAGGATTTTGTGCTAATACCGCACTATCTTTTGCAAAAGAACCAACAGCGATTAATGCAATAATTGCTAAGAAGCTTTCTAATAACATAGCACCGAAGGAAACTGGTAACATTGCCTTCTCTGTTTTAATTTGTTTACTTGCTGTACCAGAAGATACTAAAGAGTGAAATCCAGAAACAGCACCACAAGCGATGGTAACAAACAATGCTGGGAACAAGTAGCTTACTGCTCCCTTACTTGAAGTATATGTAAATCCTGTAAATGCTTCTAAGTTCATACTTGGTCGATATGCAATAATTCCGACAAAGCTAATTACCATCATAGCAATCAACAAGAAGCTATTTAAGTAATCTCTAGGCTGTAACAATGCCCAGACTGGAGTGACACATGCAATTACAACATATGCAAACACAAAGAGTAACCAGAAGTTTAATGATTGGTACATTGGTACATTCATTCCGATTGCAATGGCAACGACTAATAAGGCAATTGCAACTGTTGTATTGAGCCATGGCTTACATTTTGCATATTTCAAGAAGAAGCCAAGTCCCACTGCAAATAAGATAAAGATAATGGAAGTTGTCGCAACGCTTGCATTACTGCTGATCTTTGCTCCGGCTTCATCAAATCCATTAAATGTCTTTGCAACAATATCTGCAAATGCAGCGACTACCAAAATGGAGAATAGCCATGTAAATAATAAGAATAGTTTTTTACCAAGCTTACCTATGTAAAGTTCAATGATATATCCAATGGAACGGCCTTTATTCTTTACGGAAGCATACATAGAAACAAAATCCTGAACTGCTCCGAAAAATACACCGCCAAATAAAATCCATAATAAAACAGGAACCCATCCAAAGACTGCTGCCTGAATTGGTCCATTGATTGGGCCCGCACCGGCGATTGATGAGAACTGATGACCAAATACGACACCCGTATCGGCTGGAACGTAATCCACTCCATCTTCCATCTCATATGCTGGAGTCTTTGCATCCTTATTGATGCCCCATTTTCTCTCTAAATATTTACCGTAAATAAGATATGCGGCTCCTAAAACAACAACTGCTAATACTAAAATTGCTACGCCATTCATATATTTCATCTCCTATTATTTTTTGAGATATACTTAAAATCAACTGCTAAGCATTTAAAATTAAGCTGAGGTTTGTTCTCTTATGAAGCTAAAGCGCGCACTCGCTTCAAGTAATGCCACGAAAATGTACAAATAAAATGACGCTGTCCTTTTCGGAGCGTTTTTTTATACATCGGAGGCTTCTTTAAGAGAAGTTTCCTATGTATTAAAAAAAGTCCCCATAAATAATCGATTTGATTATTTATAGAGACGAATATTATCCGCGTTACCACTCTATTTGTCCAGTCGGACCTCTCTGCCATATCTAACAATATGCTCTTCATAACGTGAAGACTACGTCGTTACTTACTTCCTAAGGTTCAGTATCGATGCTCATGGGTGATGTTATTCTACGTATCATTCTGTCTCACACCAACCGACAGCTCTCTGTAATGAGTGACGTATCATAATGTATCCCATTCATTGCATTTCAAATATATCTTATTGATTTAAGATTTTAACACTTTACACTGTCAAAGTCAATACCTTTGTCAAAAAATCAGTCTAAAGAATCCAGTGTTACTTTATGCCCATTTTCAACATATACATACTGTACCTGCTCTTCACCAAAGGACATGGTTACGACCTCTTCGTTGCCATTCATACAAGTAATTTTAAAATTAAGCATATATCCTTTTATGTTAGTCTTTTGCTCAATTTTCTTAATCACATTCTTTGCATCTTTTAACTGATCCGATTTGATGTCAATGGTTAATCTTACTTCAAAGATATTATCATATAAAAACTCAACCTCTGCCAAATACGTCCCATTCTTTTTATATTCCTTGGTAATGTCAGTGATATATTTTTTTATCTGGGTTATTTTATTCTTTGTAATCGTCTCAACTAGCTCATCTGATGCATCAATATAGGATTCAATCTCTTTACATGTTTTATCCTCATTTAACGTACCATATAATGCCCATTGAGCATATCTTGGATAGAATACAATCCCCTTGCCATTTCCAAAGATGACTGTAAAATACTCATAACTATATTTACAAATTCGATCTATAAAATCATGATAATCCTCACGGGTCATCGTCTTAAACTCTTCTATATCTGCTTCAACGTATGCATATTCATGCTTGTTTCCCTGTCCGTCTTCCACTGTAGTCGCCACTGGCGTCAGCGTAAGGGCATAGTTTGCTTCGTCTTCCATCACCGAATCCATAACGTCAATGACGAAATCTCCCCCTTGCTCCGGTATGGCACTTTCCTTAATTGGTTCATTTACGATTAACTGTGTTTCAAATGTGTCTTGCTCATATCCACTATATTCATTTAAAAATAATAATGATCCTGAGCCGATTACTAAGAGCAATGTTCCCACTCTCAGCAACCTGCCATGGACTTTTTTCTTATTATGCATGCTGTCTCCCATTTTTCATATGTGTAATCAATTAATACTAATTTACCACATTATCAAATTATAGTAAATCAAAAATCGACAATCGCATCTGAAATATAGTGCGTTACAGCAAAACTCTCGCCTCAATTTCTTCATCTGTTAGCATTGGAAATTCTTTATTTAAAATAATCTTTTTCTTATTAGGCAGCCATATTGCACTCATTTCTGAAAACACATCTATGATTCCTCGAAGCATGCCTGTCCCAATATTATTTTGTTCTTCTTTTGTAAACAAAGAGGTAAGCAAATCCGACACAAAGATATCATACTGAAATGATTTTATGTATTCTTCATTCACATAATTCTCTTGAATTAAGCTATCCTGATATGGAAATATCTGTGTAACAATTACCTTTGCATTTAATTTTCCTTCCGATTGTGGGACTACATAATCCTCTAGTGTAAATGCAAAGATTTCATCTTCATCCATAATAATTTGTATCTTACCCAGATATTTCTCCAACGTATCTTTTATTTCTTCTGCAGAAGGAAGCTCAGGTTTGGCAGCAAAAAGTAAATGCATCTGAAAATTTGCCTTACGTGTTTTCAATAACTCTTTTTTTCCTTTTTCTAATGTACTATTCTCTTCCATTGAAAAGGCCCCTTTCAATATGCAAAGATATAACTTCGCATAACTTTACCCTTCCAATATATGCCTTTGCTTTTCCACTGTCAAGAATATCAATAACACTGGACAGATTTCTTTTTTACAGTAACTTTAATCTTTCTACTTGCGACATTTCCTGACTTTACAGTGATATAGGTAATACCATCATGTTTTGCCGTAAAGAACCCTGTCTTTGGATCAATTGTCCCCACGTTCGTATTACTGCTTCTCCAGACGAATTTCTTTACACAACCTTTTGCTTTCGCCTTAAACTGAAGGTTCATGACATTGGAACAATAGGAAAAGCCAATTTTGATTTCAGATTTTTTAACATTCAAAGTATATGTAAGCTTCTTTTTATGATTGTTGATTGTTATAGTTGCTGTAACTTTTACTGTTCCACTCTTCTTTGCTGTTATCTTACCATTCTTATCTATAGTTGCAATTTTCTTGTTGGAGCTTTTATAAGAGACATTACCTGTAACACCATACTTTGAACTAATTTTCAGTTGTTTGCTCTGTCCAATGTAAACGCTAGATTTTGCGTGTGTAAGCTTAATCTTATCAAACTGTTTTTGATCATACCATGAACAAGTTACCTTGCAACTCTTATTTGCATATGTTATGGTTATCGTCCTCTTTCCAGCTGCCTTGCTATAAGAGTTAATCTTGTAACCTTTGGTTATCTTTTTAGAGGTACCATTGCGATAATAAGCGGTAAGCACCATACCTTTCGTTGATATCTTGCTTCCTTTGAAATATGTGGTCTTCAGACCTTTTACAGTAATACGCTGTACATCATTTTTAATCCAGTGAGCGTATAATATATTAACTTGCCCATCGATAATCACTGTCTTTTCTGTATATTTCTTTCCTGCAGTCTTGCTTGTATACCAGCCATTAAAGATATATCCGCTTCTTACGGGAGTAGGTAACTTTCCTAATGTTTCATTAAACTTAACCTCTTTACTTTTTATAGAACTAGTTCCACCATTGGCATCCAACTTTATTGTCACTGACTGTTTTTCCCACCTTGCATATAAGGTAGTATCCTTGATCGTATTAACCAGATCATCTTCATGATAGGAAACGCCACCATCTACAGCGTTATACCAACCACAAAATTTATATCCTTCTCTTATTGGGATTGGCAATGGTCCAAACTTGGAATCGTAAGTCACTTCAAGTTTGCTTGGTATCGCTGTTCCTCCTTGTGTATCAAACGTAATCTGACAGGTGATTGGCTTCCATTTTGCATATGCCACTATATCTTTCGTAAGTTTCACCTGATCACTTTCTTTATACTGTAAGGTTCCTTCTTTATCGCTATACCAGCCTTCAAATGTATATCCCGTTCTATATGGAATAGGTAATACTCCATATTTTTCATCATATTTGACTAGTCTTATCTCATTTATGTCGCTTCCCCCATTACTATCAAACTTAATTTGATAGCTGTTTTGCTTGTAGATTGGATATAATGTAATATCACTGGTTAGATAACATGGCTGATTAGAGACAATATCTGTCACCGGCTTTTGATTAGTAGCAGTTGTAGACCACTCGGTCACTGTATAGCCTTCCCTTTTCACTTCTGGAAATTTACCATATAGATCTGCCCATCGAATCCGTTCCTCTTTTTTATTGCAAGTAGCAATGGAATCTACCTTATAGGCTATGTTGATATATCCGCCTACACATATCTTATTTTTACCGCCTATAGTGCAGGCAGTCAAAGGATGAAGATCTGCATTTTTATAGTTATTGCTCCAGATGATTTGATTTAATACCGGTAGAGACTGCGTGAAAATATCTGTTCCAGTTGTCTCATACGCAAAATTAATAGCCACCAGACTTCCTTTGTAATTGTTAAAGGCTAGAGAATCTGTCTTTTGTATACATATATCATTATTTAAATCTATATTCGGTGTCCCTGACAGCTGCAGCTTTCCTGCAAATATCCCGTGTCCTTGTCCTCCATCACAGCTATTATTCTTGATAGTTCCTCCATTTATAAAACAGCTTCCATATTGAGATGCAAATATTCCGCCTCCATTTAATTTGGCGTGATTATTTAGTATCGTTCCTCCATTTACTGTTAATTTCCCTCCTTTAGTAACTAGAATTGCAGTTCCATCTGCATCCGTAGTATTATCTCTTATTGTACCTCCTGACATTATAACTGTTCCACTATCGGTAATAACACCACCAGTCTTAATCTTTGAGCCATAAAAGTTAACATTTGTTCCAAATTTCAACGTACCACCTGCCTTTACTTCACAGAAGCCATACTTAACATATACCTTATTTCCATCATAAGTTAAGTTCTTAAGTTCTAATGAATTTCCTTCTGAAACTTCAAATAAATATTTCGTCGCTTGATCTCCATCTCGAATTATTTTGTGGCCATTTCCATTGATTGTCTTTGTCCCCTTAACCACAAGTTGTGGCCAAGCCTGAATATCATTTCCCAATATAATTTCAGTATCGCTACCAGTAGCACAATTTATTGCCAACTGGGATAATGTAGTTACCGTTACACTTGTTCTCGCTTCGCATCTAATGCTTTTTCCGCATAGTACTAGCAGAATACTACCTAATATCAGCAAAAGTCCTCTTATTTTTTTCATATCTTACCCCCAACTTTTATTATTTTCTAAATTTCCCCTATATTAAGTCTAACAAGTAGGCTCCATCGAAGCAAGCGGGTTGAAATATCTCTCCCTTCTATTGTTATTTTTAATAGAACAGTATTAATTATCATGTATATAGACACAAAAAGGCTAACACACAAGTAATGTATGTTAGCCTTTTTGTGATGCATTTATTTTTATTTCTATATACTAGTTTTTAAAGCTATGGATTGGAGCTGGGATACGTCCACCGCGATTAATAAATTCATCACAGCTAAATGGATTAACTTTCATAATTGGTGCATAGCCTAATAAGCCACCAAATTCGACAGTATCTCCTACATCCATTCCCATCACCGGAATAATACGTACTGCTGTCGTTTTTTGATTAATCATACCGATTGCCATTTCATCCGCAATAATACCGGAAATCGTTGTCGCTTTTGTATTTCCTGGAATTGCAAGCATATCAAGACCAACGGAGCATACGCAAGTCATCGCTTCTAATTTTTCAATTGTTAATGCACCTGCATTTACTGCGTCAATCATTCCTTGATCTTCGCTGACAGGAATAAATGCTCCACTTAAGCCGCCTACATAGGAGCTTGCCATTACGCCGCCTTTTTTCACCTGGTCATTTAACATAGCAAGGGCTGCTGTCGTACCTGGAGCACCTGCATGTTCTAAGCCCATCTCTTGGAAGATTTCTGCGATAGAGTCACCAATAGCTGGAGTTGGAGCTAATGATAAATCGATAATACCAAATGGGATTCCAAGGCGTTTGGATGCTTCTCTTGCCACTAACTGGCCTACTCTTGTAATCTTAAAAGCAGTCTTCTTAATTGTTTCACACATTGTACCAAAATCAGCACCGTGACAGCTTTCTAATGCTTTCTTAACTACGCCCGGGCCACTTACGCCAACATTAATAATCGCATCGCCTTCTGTGACACCATGGAATGCACCTGCCATAAATGGGTTATCATCCGGAGCATTGCAGAATACTACTAATTTTGCACAGCCATTACATTCAAGATCCTTACTACGTTCAGACGTTTCAAGAATGATTTCTCCAAGTAATTTTACTGCATCCATGTCAATCCCTGTCTTTGTAGAGCCAACATTGACAGAACTACAAACAAAATCAGTACTTGCTAAAGCTTCTGGAATGGAACGAATTAAAAATTCGTCACTTTTTGTCATACCTTTACTAACTAAGGCAGAGTAGCCACCTAAGAAGTTAACTCCCACTTCTTTTGCTGCACGGTCAAGCGTCTTTGCAATTGTAACAAAATCTTCTGGACATTTACAGGCACTTGCGCCAACTAAGGCGATTGGAGTTACGGAAATACGTTTATTTACGATTGGAATACCATATTCTCTCTCGATGTCTTTTCCAGTTGCTACAAGGTCCTTTGCAGTTGATGTAATTTTCTTATAAATATTTTCATTTAACTGATCTAAATCAGAAGTAACACAGTCCAACAGACTGATACCTAGTGTAATCGTACGTACGTCTAAATTTTCCTGATCGATCATTTTATTCGTTTCGATAACTTCATTTATATTGATCATTATGTAATCCTTCCTTTATCTTAATATGGTAAGATGCTTAAAGAGTGCTGCTTATTAGATTCTGTGCATTACATTGAAGATATCTTCATGCTGGGCACGAATTTTCACTCCAATTTCTTCGCCTAATTTAGCAAGCTCTTCTGAGATTACATGAGGACCATTTTTTGCTTGATTTGCATCTACAATCATCATCATGTTGAAATATCCCTGTACGATTGTTTGGGAGATATCAAGAATATTAATGTTGTTTTCTGCTAGATATGTACATACTTTTGCAATAATTCCTACGCTGTCTTTTCCAACTACAGTTATAATTGTCTTCTTCATTTTAGTTCCTCCATTGATTTTGTCTTATTTATAAAAATCTGCACTACGAATAGTGCAGATTAATATTAGCATATAAACTATAACCTTATACTGTTATAAATGAGGATGGTTCCTCTCGTTTGGCCACTACTAAATCACATGTGGATAAAATATCCGATTTATATTGCTGTAACTCGTATTTTACTGTTTCAAAAGCCAGTTCCGGATAGTTATTGTCTTTGCTTAAATGGCCGAGAACAATGTGTTTTAAGCCTTCATGATGAATGCTGCAAAGAAGCTTTCCTGAATTATCATTGGATAAATGGCCTCTATCTCCTAAAATACGACGTTTTAAAATATATGGATACGCACCTACCTGAAGCATATTGATATCATGGTTTGCTTCAATCAGTATAGCATTACAACCTGTTAATTGTTTTATAATATAGTCATCATATTTTCCAAGGTCAGTTGCAAGTCCGATTTTCTTGTCTTCCTGCTCAAACGTATACCCTACCGGGTTGGAAGCATCATGAGAAATAGAAAATGGATTTACCTTAATATCATTTACCATAAAACTGACATCTGGATCAATGACATTTAATAATTCTTCCTTAATTCGACCAATGGAACTTGATCTTAACATTGCATTGATTGTTTCTGCAGTAGCATAAATAGGAACGTTATACTTACGTGCCAACACGCCCACCCCTTTAATATGGTCGGAATGTTCATGCGTAATTAATAGGCCGTTTAGTTTCTCCGGATTAATATCCATTGAGGAAAGTCCTTCAATTACTTTCTTTCCGCTAATACCAGCATCTATAAGAATATTGGTTTCGTCGTTGCCTACATAAATACAGTTACCACTACTACCACTGGCAATACTTAATAAATTCATACTACTTTTCCTTCAATCCTTCTTTAATAAAATCTAAGTCATTATAACATATCCATTTTACTTTGGCCATATGAAATGACAGATATTCAGAAAGTTAGATATAAATATACATTTTGCGAGCAAATTTTACATTTGTTTTCGTTATTTTATATAATGCAGACCAGTGGACTTATCATTGATAACCTCCACTAGACTTACTATCTAAGGATAGAATTACTCCTCCCAGAATAGACTGACTACGTCATTTGCATGAACTGGTGTAAAGAAATCACCTTCCATATCGTTTACTGTAATGGTAAGCGTTTTATTCATTGCAGGTGTTGTATCAAAATCGATCACATCTAACACGTTAACAACTATATATTCACTTTTTCCACTTAAACTTACAACTTGTCCATTTACTTCAAGTGTTATAGCAGTTTCCTTTGATAGTTTTGGAACAATCGTAGCAACTGATACAGCTGAAATTTCTTCCTTAGTTTCTACTTGCTGTTGTTCCATTGTTTCTTCAGCAATCACTTTTGTTTCTGTTCTTTCTTCCTGAACTTCTACTTCCTGATATGCCTCAATGTCATCATAAGAAAACTCTAAGGAATAATTGTCATAGATACGATCTTCTAATTCCGCAAAAGAACCGTTGATTTTCATGGAAGAATTATAAGAAACATCAATTAACACCAATAATTCCTTTAAGGAATAGTAATTTAATACCTTCACATCATCGCCTGCTTGGATGGAATGTTCACTTGTCACTGCTTGTTTATTCACCTGAATTAATGCAGGACACTTCACTTCAATCCCATTTACAGTAAATGTAAGCTGTTGTTTTGCCCCTTCAAGATTCTTCACAAGATACGTTGCGTCAAGACCTGGAGTACTGCTGTGAATTTCTACCACATCATGAGAGTTGATGGACGTTGTCATATTTGCTTCCTTTTTATTCACTGTAATTACAGCTGCTTCGCCAAGAAGTCCCTTAATTGACTTTGGTTCGCCATTTAACGTAAACTCTAAATTCTTGCCTCGTCTAGGGAACAATTCCATTGTCGAAATTCCGATGCTCATAGCGGCATCTAAAACAGTTAAACGATTGTTGTCATATAACTTAACAATTTCACCATTTACCGTAACATAAACAAAATTATTGCGTTTTTCATAGTAATTCAGACAAATTCCGATCGGTGTTACCAACGTAGAATCCTGCTCAACCTCTTCTAAGAAGTCGACGGAATGTAAAACTTCCTTTCCGCGTAAGGCCACACGTTCTTCTGGAAGTCCTAAATGTTTTGCTAAGGAAGGAACAAATGTTGGCAGCTTTCCGCCTCCACCTACTACGAATACTGCGCTTACCGGCTTATCGCCATTTAATTCAATAATTTTGTCTGCAATCTTTTTCGTAATCTGCTCTACGATTGTGGTAACGCCTGCCACAACATCCTCTGATTTTAACTCATGAGGAATTCCTAAAATATCGGTATACGTAATTTCTTCGCTATTTAGACACGCTTGCTTAATCTTTTCTGCCGCGTTGAAATCTACCAGATACTGTCTTGCAATATTTTCAGTAATCTCATCTCCCGCAAATGGAATCATGCCAAAGGCTACGATACTCCCATCTTTCGTTACCGAGATATCGCTTGTCCCTGCACCTACGTCTACCAATGCTAAGTTAAGAAGTCGAATGTTCTCAGGAATAGCCACTTCCATCGCAGCAATCGGTTCTAACGTCAGATTGGCAACTTGAAGATTTGCCTTTTCGACCGCTTTGTACAACCCATCTATTACTTCTTCCGGTAGAAATGTTGCTAGGATTTCGGCACTGATCTTGCTTCCTTTATGTTCTTCTAAGGATAGCATCAAGAAATCATTTAAGTATGATTTTACAACCGTGTAGCCAACACAATAGTAGTTAAACGTATCCGTACTCTCTTGTTTTAGCTTGTCATATGCCTGTTCAATCCCTAATAATTCTAAAGAATGTACCATTTCCTTGGTAATTGTCTGTTCTGTATCAAATGCATATTCTGAAGTAACCGTTACTGTCTTAAGTACACGTCCTGCTGCCGCAATACAGACATCTTTCAACTCAAATCCGAGTTTCTTCTCTAATCCTTGCTTTACTTCCCTAATTGTCTGGCTGACTGCCTCGATATTATGGATCTGTCCATCAAGCATGGCTCTTGTCTCATGTTCTTTGGCTACTTGTGCAACCACCTGAAAGCGGTTTTCCCTATTTTTGTAGCCTACGGTACCTACAATACTTCTAGTACCAATATCTAAACCAAATACGTATTGATTTGGGTTTTTCGTTGTATCCATATAGTTCCCCCAGCTATTACTTTAGTATAATCTGAAGCTGCTCCTTGATTGCCTCAATTCCCTTGCTATTATCTAATACCTTTGTGCAAATCCTCAAAAATGCTTCCTCAGATAATTGACTCTTCAGCATATTCGTAATCTTCTCATCACTGTAACCACGGCTTGCTTTTAGACGTTGCCTTCTTACCTCATCACTGGCCGTTACATAAATGATTTCATCACAAAATTCAGTTAAGCACGCTTCATAAGGCAGGGCGGTTTCCACTACGATGTAAGAAACCTTCCCTTCCTCCTTTAATTCTTTTATTTTTTTAATGACAGTTTCCTTCACATAAGGATGACTAAAGGAATTCACTCGTAATCGTTCCTTTTCGTCCGAAAATACAATCCTCGCCAATGCTTCTCGATTGATTTCTCCTGTCTGGTCAAGAATCTGTGTACCATAATGTTCTACAATTAAGTGATGGCTGATTCCTCCGTTTGCCATCAGCTGTCTTGCTACCTCATCAGTATAGATGACTGCTGCACCAAACTCCTCTTTCATCACTTGGCATACGGTTGATTTTCCTGAACCAACGCCGCCTGTCATTCCTAGTACTTTCACTGTAATCCATCCCATCTTACTTGATTATTTGGCTTCATACCAGTTGGAACCTTGTTTTACATCCACTTCAAGAGGTACTAATAAATTAGCTACTTCCATCATTTCATGTTCCATAATCTGTTTTACTTCTTCAATTTCATCTTTATGAGTCTCAACTAACAATTCATCGTGGATTTGTAGTAAGAGACGAGAACGTAACTTACGTTCTTTTAATGTCTTATTTACATGTACCATTGCCATCTTGATGATATCTGCTGCCGTTCCCTGGATTGGAGAGTTCATCGCAATTCTTTCTCCGAAGGAGCGTTGCATAAAGTTGCTGGAACTGATTTCTGGCACTGGTCGAATTCTATGATATAACGTAGAAACAGAACCTTTTTCTTTAGCACCATCCACTAATTCGTCAAGGAATTCTTTTACACGTGGGTAAGTTTCAAAGTAACGGTGAATATACTCGTCTGCTTCTTTCTTCGTAATCTTAAGATCTTGTCCTAAGCTAAATGCACTGATACCATATACGATACCGAAGTTTACTGCTTTTGCATTGCTTCTTTGAAGATCTGTTACTTCTTCAAATGGAGTATGGAATACTTCACTTGCTGTCGTTCTATGAATATCCTTGCCTTCTTTATACGCATTGATTAAGCGTTCGTCACCTGACATATGGGCAAGCACACGAAGCTCGATCTGTGAATAATCGGCGTCTAAGAATACATAGCCGTCTTCCGGAATAAATACTTTACGGATCTTTCGTCCCAGTTCCATACGGATTGGAATATTCTGAAGATTTGGCTCTGTACTGCTGATACGTCCGGTTGCTGTAATTGTCTGATTAAACTTGCCATGGATACGTTCATCATCTCTGATATACGTTGCAAGTCCATCCGCATACGTAGATTTTAATTTTGTTAACTGACGATATTCTAGAATTTCTGCAACCACTGGATGTTCGCATTTTAACTTCTCAAGAATTTCTGCGTTGGTAGAGTATCCTGTCTTTGTCTTCTTTGCAAATGGAAGTGCTAGCTTTTCAAATAAAATAACACCTAATTGCTTTGGAGAATTGATATTAAACGTTTCTCCTACATGATTGTAAATGGATGTCTCTAATTCTTTGATACGAGTCTCTAATTGATCACCGTATTCTTTTAATGCTTCACGGTTTACACGAATTCCGCGTTTCTCCATGTCATATAACGTGTAGATTAGTGGCATTTCCACGTCATCAAATAAAGAAGTCATCTCTGTTTCTTCTAATTTCTTACGTAATACGTCTTTTGCAGCAAATGCAATATATCCTGTATAGGCAACCATTTTTACGAATTCTGCTTCTTTTTCAGTTACTGCTGCCTGCAAACTTGTCTTACCTAATAATTCGGTAGTACTGGAAACTGTTAATCCTAAATAATCTCTTGCAATATCATCATAGCGGTAGCTGTCTTTTAAAGGATTTAACAGATAGGACGAAATAGAGCAGTCAAAGATATTGCTGTCTTCATCTGCTTCAATAAATGGCAATTGTGCCTTTAAGTCGATGACAGATAATGCAACATTATTCTTAATTGCTGCATTTATCTTATCTACAAGATAATCTGCCGTAATAAATCCACCTGCTAAGATGGCATAGCATTTTTCTTCTTCCATGCATAAGCCAAGTGCGAGAATTTCGTCTTTTTCTGTGATTAATTGTAAGCCTACCGTTCCTTTTGCTTCTAACATGGAAGCAAAGATTGTTTCTGCTTCATTTAAATCTGTTACTTTGATAAATTGATCTTCCACAGTGTTGGAAACTTCCACGTCACTGCTGAATTTATTTAAAATGTTCTTAAATTCTAAACGTTTCATGATCATAAACGCATCTTCATTGAACATATTTTCAAATGTAGCTTCTTCCATTGTGTAGTCAAGCTCGCAGTCTGTCTTGATTGTTGCTAATTTCTTGCTTAAGATTGCAAGATCATAATTTGCCTCTAAATTCTCTCTTGCACGTTTTGGAGATACTTCCTCAATGTGATCATATGCATTTTCTACCGTTTCAAACGCAGCAAGGATCTTGGCTGCTGTCTTTTCACCTATTCCAGGAACCCCTGGGATATTATCGGATGCATCACCCATTAATCCTTTTAGATCAATAATTTGTGGAGGTGTCACTCCATATTTTTCAATTACATCCTGGGTATTGTAATTTTCAATTTCAGTACCACCGCGTTTTGTCTTTGGAATACGAATCTTAATTCTGTCTGTCGCTATTTGTAATAAATCGCGATCACCACTTACTAAAGATACATCATATCCTTTGCTTTCTCCCATTTTTGCAATGGTTCCAAGGATATCATCTGCTTCATATCCTGGGCGTTCTACTGTGGTGATTTGCATTGCCTGCAATACTTCTTTAATTAACGGAACCTGTTCACGTAATTCTTCTGGCATTCCCTTTCTTGTTCCTTTATACTCCGTAAACATTTCATGACGGAATGTTGGTGCCTTATTATCAAACGCTACCGTAAGGTAATCTGCCTTTTCTTCCTCCAAGATTTTAAACATGATGTTTAAAAATCCGTAAACTGCATTGGTATGAAGTCCCTCCGAATTCGTTAAATCTGGGATACCGTAAAATGCACGGTTTAAAATACTATGTCCATCAATTAATACAAGTTTTTTACTCATTGATTACTCCTAACTTATTTATTCTGCTTGATTATAGTGTTGTTCGTATTCGTTACATCGATGCCAAACTTATCATAAACATATTGGTCTAGGTCTGTTTTCTTATTGTCTTCAAAATAATAAGGCATTTCATACGTACTTGGACCGCTTTCTTTATATACATGTTTCTTATCTTCTAATTTTCCGAGTTGGTAACTGCACACTAATACAGCAAAGCAGCATAAAATAATGTAAATTGTGCGTTTTACATTATGCCTTTTCTTTGCTTTCTTTATCCTCAACTCGCTTTTCATTAATTGGGTTTCAAATTCTGTATGGTAATTGACTGCAATATTCTCATCTTCATCTAATCGCTTAATACCATTAAACACGATATAATACACTTCTAATTCTTCTTTGCAGTCTGGACAGTTATTAATGTGCTGCAAAAACTCTTCTAACATCTTTAGGTCCAGCTGACCTTGAACATATTTCGTAATTAATGCTTGTGCCTCTCTACATGTCATAACATGCCCTCCGATTCTCCTTCGAGAATAGTTTATTACCTCCCCAAGTTTTCCAACTTTGGTAACGTTTCTATTATACCCTTATTTTACAAAAAACTCAATTAGGCAATCTGAGAATGTGAAGAATATGCCTTTGGTTCGTTGTTCATAAAACAAATAAAGCACCGATGGACAAGTTTCTCACCGGCGCTTTTTAATTCACTTAGAATAACTTAATAAACTTCTCCATCGTGCCAGTTCCAAATTCCCCATCTTGCGATATTTTGAGTTTCTTCTGTAATTTCTTTAAGGCTGCCAAGGTCTTAGGACCAAAATCTCCATCCACCGAAAGCTTCTTGTTGTTGGCATCTGTACATCCAAATGCAATTAACTGTGTCTGCAGCCATTTGACCGAAGTAGCTTTTGATCCTTTCTTAATATTATGTTCTTTTAATGCGGCTTTAGTCTTTGGACCATAAGAGCCATCCACTGCTAAGCCTTCCTTATAATCCTTATTTAATGCCGTCTGCAGGCCTTTCACCATTTTTTGTTTCTTAGTCTCGGTCTTTTTATCGTCTTGTTTTTTCTTTGTTACCTTCATTAACGCTGCTACATCTTTTCTAAATTTGTCCATGGTCAAATCTGCATTGGTCACTGTCTTCCAGATACTGTCCGGATCACTGTGGTTACTTGCAATCCCCATTTTGTTGCCTTCTTTGTGGGAAATGATACGCCCTTTATCAAGAGGGTTCCATCCAAACTGTTTGCATTTGTATGCACAATATTCTACAGCAGTCTTATATACGGCATTCGTAAACTTATTCGTCTCTGTTATGTTTTTTGACTTTGCAACGTAAGGCTTTGGCCATGAATAGTATCTTGATTCACACATTTCAAAGGAGATATAACTTCGATTGCCTGATCCGCCACAGTGCCACCCTGATAAAGCTTTTCCCGGATCACATGGAAGAGTCTCATATACAATTCCATTTCCTACAAATGCATGTACAGCTTTAGAAATCGGACTTTTATTCCAGCCGTTAACAAATACTAACGGATCTTCTTGATTGGTTGCTATCTCATGAACCATAATGCCTTTTACAGTACTTAAATATACTTGATCTCTATAGCGTTCATTTTTTGTCTGATAACGTTTTACAAGTTTCATTACTCATCAATTCCTATTTATGGTGTTGTAATTATAGTATTCAAGTAGTGGTCGAAACGTTACGCTTTATTGTGAATTTTGTCAAAATAAAAAATATTTTAGTTTTTTTGTATTTTCATATTGACAAAATAATTGGTATTTTATATACTATTGAAGTAATAACAACCACGCGGATGTGGCGGAATGGCAGACGCAGCAGACTCAAAATCTGCCGGGGG
>JAUNRX010000044.1 GCA_030539495.1 bacterium
CTAGAGCGCTTGATTTGGGTTCAAGAGGTCGCAGGTTCGAATCCTGTCACCCCGACTTTGAAGCAGTTACGAATGTAACTGCTTTTTTTGTGCTGTAAGAAAGTATTCCTATAGATACATAATTGACTTTATAGTGAAAATACGTTATATTAACATGCGAATACAACTACAAACAGTTGGAATTACATAGTGTAATAGTATAGGAGGAAGCAATGAAAAAAAGAATAATAGCACTTATGCTAGTATTAACAATGATGTTATCCATGGTTTCTTGTGGTAAAAGTGAGAAAGCGAATACACCAGAAAGTAAAAAAGAAACTTCAATCGCTGATATCTTTCAAAAGATAGATGGTATGGAAGCGAAAACCGTAGATTTTACAATGGACATGGATTTAAGCGGCATTAAGGATAATACAACAGGAGTAAAGAAAGTCGGAGTTAAATTATCCGGTATTACAGATGGTAGTGAAACAGGAACAAGCAGTGTAGAGTTAGCATATCGTCTAGATGATGAAAGTGATTATACATTACTAACATCTTTTATTTATAACAATAAGACACTTTACATTGATTATGCATCTTTAAAGAAAGCAGCAAAAGAGTTCATAACAAGCCAAAACTTAACTCAGTATACGCCAGTTATTGAATGTTTACCAGATGCTTCTTTTGTAAAGATTGATGAAGCAACTGCGAAACAGTTATTATCTACGTATGTACCACAAGAACAGGTTACAGAAGCAGAAAATATGAATTCTAATGTCCTTGAGAAAGTAGTTCGTACATGTACACAATATGTAGTTGAGACAATCCAAGGCGCAACAAAGGATGTAAATCCAGCATTAATTACTGTAGAAGAAAATGGTGTTAAGCTTACAATTAAAAAAGAGAATGCAAGTGCAACAAGCGAAGCAATCTCAGCATTAGACCTAAATGCAAAATATGATGAACTTGTTCAACTTGTAAAAGCGATTGAAGGTGCAGACCAATATGCTACAGAACTTAATAAGAATAAAGAAAGTGTTATTTCAGGATTAAAAGAAGGTATTAAAGTTGATAAAGAAAAATTAGATAAATTTAATACTTTAGATATTGATGGAGAAGTGACAGTAACAGGAGAAACTGGAAAGCGTGTAGTAAAAGAAAGTTTATCCATGAATATAGATGACGGTGAAGAGAAAGTGACGGCATCTATGTCAGTAACTTGCGGTGAAGAAGTAAAAGAAGGACAGAAAGTTGAAGTACCAACAGATGCAACAGATCTTTTAACTCTAATCCAACAAGTAGCTACATTATTCCAACAACAATAGATTAGAGAAAAGTCATGGCAGAGATGCCGTGACTTTTTTACGTGAAGAATAAGGAAAATCCATGCTTTTATCGTTAAGAAAGTTGAGAGGTGGCTCCCTTGAGTTTAGATACTAACTATGATAAAATATTGCAAAGTTATGAACTTAGGTATTCCTTTAGTTCGAGTAAGACTGCAGTTTAAAATATGATAGAGGCTAAAATATGAGCAAATTAACAATTGACGGGAAGAGTATTCCTTATACAATAAAACGATCCAATCGAAAATCAATAGGAATAGAAGTTACTTATGAAGGAAAGGTGATTGTTAAGGCACCTTTGAGCCTTGATGCTACTAAGATTGAAGAGTTATTATATAAAAAGACAGATTGGCTGCTTGCCACGTTGTCAGCTTGTGGGACAAGAGAAACGGTAAGAAAGCAAGGTGAGCTTTTATATCAAGGAAAACCACTTAGGATAAAGGTGGAGGAACAAAAGAAGATGCGCATAGAGATTGGGATAGAGAATGATACGATCGTTGTAAAGAAGCCTTCAGAATATAACGTTGATATTCATAAAGTCCTTGAGAATTGGCTAAGAAGACAGGCTGCCGACATAATTCCCAAAAGAACAGAGTATTATAGTGGAATCTTAGGAGTTTCCTATCATAATATTGCAATCAAGGATCAGAAGACTCGCTGGGGAAGCTGTTCCAGTAAGGGAAATCTGAACTTTAATTATCGCCTAATCATGGCTCCAATAGAGGTATTGGATTATGTTGTAGTACATGAGCTTGCACATCGAATACACATGAATCATTCCAAAGAGTTTTGGAATGTGGTAGAAGAAATATGTCCAAAGTATAGAGAGTATAGAAACTGGCTGCAAGAGTTTGGTGGCCAATTGGTGTTCTAAAGACAAGGAGGAAGGTACAGATGAAAAACAGTAAAAAGGCAAAGGGAATTGCGTATGCATTCTTTATTGTTGCAATTATATCGCTAATTGGAGGTATAAGCCTAATAGTCTCACAAGGGATGTCACAGCCTGATATTATCATTATGTGGCTAATTTCTAGTGCACTATGGATAATCTGTGGTATAATAATATTAAAAAGTTCTAAAGTACTTAAAGAAAAAGAAGATAGCAAACCCAAAATCAATGCATTTAATTATGGAAAGAGAAGAGACTTACATAAGAAGGTTAAATGATGGAATAAGGATTTGAAAGATGGAGGAAAGCATGTCAAAAGTTTATGTTTTTTTAGCAGATGGATTTGAGGAAGTTGAAGCACTTTCTGTAGTAGATTTACTACGTCGTGCAGACGTTGACACAACCATGATTGCCGTATCGGATACGATTGAAATTATTGGGGGACATGGAATTGTAGTCACAGCAGACAAAGTATTTGAAGAGGTAAGTTTTGAAGAAGCAGATATGATTTTCTTACCTGGTGGTACAACTGGGGTAAAAAATCTTGCAAAATGCGAAGAATTATGCGATAAGATTGTAGAGTTTAACCAAGAAGGAAAAATGGTGGTAGCAATTTGTGCAGCACCAACATTGCTTCACAAACTAGGAATTTTAGATGGAAAGAATGCGACTTGCTACAGAGATCTTGCAAGTGAGCTTACGAATACAAATTATATTGATGCCAATGTGGTAGTGGATGGCAACGTAATCACAAGCCAGGGATTTGGTACGTCAGTAGATCTTGGACTAGCTCTAATTGAGCATTTCAGAGGAAGAGATGAAGCGAAAAGAATTCAGAATGCTGTAATGTATCGAGCATAGAAAAGGTAATAAAAATAACAAAGGGAGATTCCAATGCAATTTAATTTTTGCTGGAAGCTCCCTTTTTATTTCATAAGAGTCTATCGCTTTATTTTTCGATTTAGACAGAGGAGTCCGATAATACAGGGGATAGCCATAAAGGCATTGATAAAGTCAGTTAATTCCCATACCAGTTCCAAGGACATAACAGCACCAATGTAGATGCTCACAATATAAAGGAGCTGATAGTATTTGATTCCTTTTTTACCAAAAAGATAGTCGGTAGCCCGTTCACCAAAATAAAACCAGCCAAGCAGTGTGGCTGCCGCAAAGGCAATCAGGGAGAACCCAAGCAGTGTCTCTCCAAAAGGAAGCTCTTTAAAAGCAATTGAGGTATATTCACCGATATTATAAGAGGCAGCGCTTAAAGGATCCTTAAGTAAGGCAATTATAATTACAAGTCCGGTTATAGCGCACATGACAACCGTATCCCAAAAGGTTGCTGTCATGCTGATAAGTGCCTGACGTTTCGGATTCTTGGTAATAGCACTGGAGGCGGCAATTCCGGCCGTACCAAGACCAGCCTCATTGGTAAATAGCCCACGGGCAATGCCATAACGACATGCAGTCTGCAGGCTTGCAGCAATAAGCCCTCCCGCAAAGGAAGTCTTTGTAAATGCAGAATCAAAGATCAGGCGAATGGCATCGGTAATAAAGGCTGCATTTTTATATAGGATTGCCATACAGGCGACGATGTAGAAGGCACCCATGGCTGGAACCAGTTTGGTACATACCTTTCCAATGGATTTAATGCCGCCAATTAGTACAAAACCAATTGGTATGGCGATGACAAAACCAACGATATAAGGGGAGAATCCCCATAGGCTTTTGGTGGTTGTGGTAATTGCATTGGATTGTGTCGTGCATCCAACGCCAAAAGAGGCAAGCGTGGTGCACAGCGCATAAAAAATGGCTAATCCTTTTTGATGCAGGCCATCTTGAAGAAAGTACATAGGTCCGCCGATATAGGAGCCATCTTTGGTTCGTTTTCGAAATAGTATACATAGATAGGACTCTGCATAGCTGGTTGCCATTCCTAATATGCCTGTGATCCAACACCAGAATAGGGCGCCTGGACCACCAAGTGCAATTGCAGTTGATACTCCTATAATATTACCGGTGCCTAAGGTGGCAGCCAGAGTAGTTGCTAGTGCTGCAAACCCGCTTAGATCCCCTTTTCCTTGCTTTTCTGGAGTGATGCTGTATTTAATTCCTTTGAACACTTTCTTTTGAACAAAATGAAGTCGGAATGTAAAAAATAGATGTGTACCTAGCAGAAGGAATAACATCGGGAAATTCCAAAGAAATTCATTAATTCGTTTTAATACTTCCATGAATGCGAGTCCAATGTTTATTTTTTATAAGTATATGAAAAAGCGTAAATTTTATGTTTTTTGTTGAGCAGAACAATCCACTAATTACCATAATATTTGCTTAAAAGTTGCACATAATAGGATTAGACTTAATTAACGAATTAATTAAGTCAGAGGTCTTACGACTGGTCAATAGACAGGTATCTATTTACGAACAAATCATGGAGGTGTATTACTATGGCAAATAATAATACTGGATCTAACAACGCAGAATATCCACAAGCTAGAGAAGCACTTGACAGAATGAAAATGGAAGTTGCATCCGAAATCGGCGTACCTTTAAAACAAGGTTACAATGGCGATTTAACTAGCGCTCAAAATGGATCCGTTGGTGGCGAAATGGTTAGACAAATGATCAGAAATTATGAACAACAAATGTCAGGTCAAAAATAATCACGTGTCTATTGAAAAATTGCAGTTAATATAATTGCATTGTAAATCACCATTTACTATGAGTTGTCCTTATAGTAAATGGTGATTTCTTTGTTCTTGGAATAGGAGGCAGTTCTGCAAGCAGCCTCCTATTCCAAGGACAGACGCCCCAAAAAGAAGGGCGTATATGCGCACGCACCTGGAAGGAAGATGTCGCAATAGCGACCAGGTTCGACGCGAAGAGTTTTGGCAGGCAAAACTCTATATTCCAGTATAGGGAGCTCCTCTGGGGACAGACAAGGATAAGAAAGATAAAAAAAGTTCACAATTCCATATAGATATGGTACAATAGGCGCGAAGTGTACTTATTTGAAGCATTAGAACAAAAGTATAGATAAAAAAGAAATTGAAAAGGAGTGTTCTTATGGGAAAGTATTTTGGAACTGACGGTTTCCGTGGTGAAGCGAATGAAACGCTTACAGTGGAACATGCATATAAAGTAGGCCGTTTTTTAGGACATTATTATGGAAAGGGACACAAGGCGAAAGTTGTAATTGGTAAAGATACAAGAAGATCTAGTTATATGTTCGAATATTCTTTAGTAGCTGGTTTAACTGCTAGTGGTGCAGATGTTTACTTACTTCATGTAACAACAACTCCAAGTGTTTCTTATGTAGTTCGTAGTGAAGATTTTGATTGTGGTATCATGATCAGTGCTAGTCATAACCCATACTATGATAATGGAATCAAGATCATCAATGGAAAAGGATTTAAGCTGGAAGCAGATGTGGAAGCATTAATCGAACAATATATTGATGGAGAAATTGAAGAACTTCCATTTGCAAAGAAAGATGATATTGGTAAGACAGTAGACTATGCAATGGGGCGTCATCGTTATATCGGATATTTGATTTCCTTAGCAACAAAATCATTCAAAGACTTACGAGTTGGTTTAGATTGTTCTAATGGTAGTGCGTCAACAATCGCAAAAGGCGTATTTGATGCATTAGGAGCAAAAACATATGTTATTAATAATGAACCAAATGGTTTAAATATTAATAAGAACTGTGGCTCGACACATATTGAAGTTTTACAAGAGTTTGTAAAAGAAAAAGGATTAGATGTAGGATTTGCTTATGATGGTGATGCAGATCGTTGTTTAGCAGTGGATGATAAGGGTAATATTATAGATGGTGATTTAATCTTATACTTATGCGGATGTTATCTAAACGAACGTGGAGAATTAAATAACAACACAGTAGTAACTACCGTTATGTCTAACTTAGGCTTATATAAAGCGTTTGACAAAGCAGGTATCAAGTATGAAAAGACTGCAGTTGGTGATAAATACGTATTTGAAAATATGATGAAGTACAATCATTCTTTAGGTGGAGAACAATCCGGCCATATTATCTTTAAGAAATATGCAACAACAGGCGATGGTATCTTAACATCACTTAAGATTATGGAAGTTATTTTAGAGAAAAAGACAAAATTATCTGAATTACTTAAAGAAATTAAAATTTATCCTCAATTACTTGTAAATGTACGAGTAAAAGACAAGGCAGCAGCTAGAGCAGATGAGGATGTTTTAAAAGCAGCAAAAGAAGTGGAAGAAGCACTTGGCGATGATGGAAGAATCCTACTTCGTGAAAGTGGTACAGAAAGCATCGTTCGTGTTATGGTAGAAGCAAAATCAGATGAACTTTGCCAGGAATATGTACACAAAGTAGTAGACGTAATTAAAGCTAAGGGTCATGCAATTGCATAATTCTTCAAGAATACGACAAAAAGTATAAAAAAATACAGAAATAAGCACAAAAGCTTAAAAAATATGTATAGCAATTATACTCCTACTATGATATAATAAACAGATGTCAGACTTTAAATTAAAGCCTGTAAAATGTATTATATTACGGTATAAAGCCGAACATTCGGTTTGAATATATATCATTCTAACCCAAATATTATGACATACGTTAAACAATAAGGAGGAAATAATACAATGAGTTTACAAGTTGAAAAGTTAGAAAAAAATATGGTGAAGCTTACAATCGAAGCTAGTGCAGAAGAATTCAACGCTGCAATCGAAAAAGCATACCAAAAAAATAAAGGTAAAATCAATATCCAAGGTTTCAGAAAAGGACATGCTCCTCGTCAAATCATCGAAAAAATGTACGGCGCAAGCGTATTCTTTGAAGATGCTGCAAATGAAATCATCCCAACTGCTTATGAAGCAGCTGCAAAAGAAAGCGGTTTAGAAATCGTTTCTCAACCAGAAATCGATGTAACACAAATCGAAAAAGGTAAATCTTTCATTTTCACAGCTACAGTAGCTGTTAAACCAGAAGTTACATTAGGTGACTACAAAGGTATTGAAGTAGAGAAAACTGAAATCGAAGTTTCTGAAGACGAAGTAAACGCTGAATTAGATAAAGTTAGAGAACAAAACTCTAGAACAATCAACGTTGAAGATCGTGCTGTAGTAGACGGTGACATGACTGTAATCGATTTCGAAGGTTTCGTTGATGGCGTTGCTTTCGAAGGTGGTAAAGGTACTGATTACCCATTAACAATCGGTTCTCACTCTTTCATCGAAGGATTCGAAGAACAATTAGTTGGTAAAAACATCGGAGAAGAATGTGAAATCAATGTTACTTTCCCTGCTGAATACCAAGCTGCTGAATTAGCTGGTAAAGCTGCTATGTTCAAAGTAACAGTTAAAGAAATCAAAGTTAAAGAACTTCCTGAATTAAACGATGATTTCGCTAAAGATACTTCTGAATTCGATACATTAGATGCTTACAAAGAAGATCTTAAAAAAGCAGTAGCTGAAAGAAAAGAAAAAGCTGCTAAAACTGCTAAAGAAGATACAATCGTAAATAAAATCATCGAAAATGCAACAATGGAAATTCCAGATGCAATGATCGATACACAAGTTAAACAAATGGCTAACGAATTCGCTCAAAGAATCCAAGCTCAAGGTTTAACTGTAGAACAATACTTCCAATTCACAGGAATGGATACTGCTAAATTCTTAGAAAACCTTAAACCACAAGCTATTAAGAGAATCCAAAGCAGATTAGTATTAGAAGCTATCGTTAAAGCTGAAAATATTGAAGTTTCTGAAGAAGAAGTAACTAAAGAAATCGAAGATATGGCAAAAGCATACAACATGGAAGCTGATAAAATCAGAGAAATGATCGCTGGTGAATTAGAAATCATGAAAATGGACTTAGCTGTTCAAAAAGCGGTTGATTTAGTTGTTGAAGCTGCTCAAGAAGCGTAGGCTTTATTAATAAATAAACTGGCGTTGCAATGGGTTTAGTCGCGTTGCAACGATTATAAAGAGTATAGATATATTCGACCATTGAAGGAGGTTATAGTATGAGTTTAGTACCTTATGTCGTTGAGCAAACAAGCAGGGGCGAGCGTTCCTACGATATCTACTCAAGATTATTAAAAGAAAGAATTATTTTCTTAGGGGAAGAAGTAACAGATGCTAGTGCAAGCGTTATTATTGCACAGCTTTTATTCTTAGAGTCAGAAGACCCAAATAAAGATATTCAATTATACATTAATAGTCCAGGTGGTTCTGTTACAGCTGGTATGGCTATCTATGATACGATGAATTTCATTAAATGTGATGTATCTACAATCTGTGTAGGTTTAGCGGCTAGTATGGGCGCATTCCTTTTAGCTGGTGGTACAAAAGGAAAGAGAATGTCTCTTCCTAATTCAGAAATTATGATTCATCAACCTTCAGGCGGAGCTAAAGGACAAGCAACAGATATTCAGATCGTTGCTGAAAATATTCTTAAGATTAAGAAAAGATTAAACAGAATGCTTGCTGAAAATACTGGACAATCTCTTGATAAAATTGCGATTGATACTGAACGCGATAACTATATGTCCGCTGAAGAAGCAAAAGCATACGGAATTATTGATACAATTATTGAAAAACGTCAATAATGATAACAAAGGAATAAATGAATGCATATGCTGCACGTAAAGACGATTGTTTTTGGGTGCAGCATATTAGGATATATGTTATTTTGTAAAAGTGAGGTGGATATTCATGGCGAATAGAACAGATGAGCGTAAACAATTACGATGTTCTTTTTGTAATAAAACTCAAGATCAAGTTCGTAAATTAATCGCAGGGCCAAACGTATATATTTGTGATGAGTGTATTGAGATTTGTTCTGAAATTATAGAAGAAGAATTTGAAGATGTAGTAAACGACAGCGAGATTAATTTACTTAAGCCAAAAGAAATCAAAGAGTTTCTTGATCAATATGTAATTGGACAGGATGAAGCCAAAAAAGTATTAGCAGTTAGCGTATATAATCACTATAAACGTGTACTTGCTGAAAAAGACCTTGATGTAGAACTTCAAAAGAGTAATATTATCATGGTTGGACCAACTGGTAGTGGTAAAACATTCTTAGCGCAGACTCTTGCAAAACTACTGAATGTTCCATTTGCAATCGCTGATGCAACTGCGCTTACAGAAGCGGGTTACGTTGGTGAAGATGTTGAGAATATCTTATTAAAGATCATTCAAGCAGCAGATTTTGATATTGAACGTGCAGAATACGGTATTATTTATATCGATGAAATAGATAAAATTACTCGTAAGTCAGAGAATATGTCAATTACTAGAGATGTTTCTGGTGAGGGTGTGCAACAGGCTTTATTAAAGATCTTAGAAGGTACTGTAGCAAGTGTTCCACCTCAAGGTGGAAGAAAACATCCACATCAAGAGTTTATTCAAATTGATACTACAAATATCTTATTTATTTGTGGTGGAGCATTTGATGGCCTTGAAAAAATTATTGAATCCAGAATTGGTCAAAAGTCAATCGGATTTAATGCAGAAATCGGCAGTGTTGAAGATCACAACATTGGAGACTTATTCAAACAAGTACTTCCTAGCGATTTCGTAAAATATGGTTTAATTCCTGAATTTGTAGGACGTGTTCCTGTAACAGTAGGATTAGACTTACTTGATGAAGATGCATTAGTTAAGATTCTTACAGAACCTAAAAATGCAATCGTAAAACAATATCACAAATTATTTGAACTTGACGGCGTAGAACTTGAGTTTGATGCAGGGGCAATTCAAGCAATTGCGAAGAAGTCATTTGAGAGAAAGACAGGTGCACGTGGTTTACGTGCGATTATGGAAGAAACGATGATGGATGTTATGTACAATATCCCATCTGACTCCAAAGTTACAAAATGTATTATTACAAAAGAAGCTGTTGAAGGCGGTTGTCCAACTCTTATCCATACAGAAGAAGACAAACCGAAGAAGGCTTTAGTAACAAAAAAATCTGTTAAGAAAAATAATGGTGAAATAGCATAATGATAAGAGCCGTTGCAATTATTTTGCAGTGGCTCTTTTAGTATCTTAGCATGTCAGTATATGACAGCGTAAACAGGAATAAAATGAACCTTATAAAGTTGAAGGGGTACGAAACTTTATGTTCATAGGAGTATGATAAGGAGAAGACACATATGAATACTGAAAATAAGATAATGCCTGTGGTAGCACTTCGTGGTTTAGTAGTACTTCCACAGATGTTAATTCATTTTGACGTTAATCGTAAGATTACAATTGAAGCTATTGAAACAGCTATGAACGATGATCAAAAGATTTTCTTAGTAGCTCAAAAGGATGCAGAAGTAGACAGCCCGAAATTAGATGATCTTTATGAGATTGGAACAATCGCATCAATCAAACAGATTGTAAAGATGCCAAATGATATTTATCGTGTGCTTGTTTCTATTGAGGAACGTGCAAGGCTTCTTGGATTTAAGGCGGAGACACCATACCTTTTAGGTGAAATCGGTGAGGTTTGTGAAAATCCAATTGATATGCCAGAGATTGAAGAAAAGGCGTTATTAAATGGCCTTAAGGACTTAATCCAAGTATATGCAACAGAAACTGACCATTTAGGGAAAAGCGTGATTCGCCAGATGTTAGAAGAGGATAATCTTGAAAACTTAGCGAACATTATAGCAGCAAATGTTCCATTTGCAGTAGAATACCGTCTTGAACTTTTAATGGAAACAGATAAGAACCAAAGAGTGAATACCCTTGCGACTATGCTTGCAAACGAAATCGAGCTAGGTAGAATTAAGCTGGATTTCCAAACAAAAGTAAAACAACAAGTGGATAAAAACCAAAAAGAATACTTATTACGTGAACAACTCAAGGTGATTCGTGAAGAACTTGGGGAAACAACAACAGAATCGGATGCACTTTCCTTTGAAGAGCAATTAAAAGAGTTAAAAGCTTCCGATGAAGTAAAAGAAAAGATTAAAAAAGAAATTAATCGTTTTAAGAATATCTCAAATAATTCTCCTGATTCGGCAGTAAGTCGTGGCTATATCGAGACATTGCTTGCAATGCCTTGGGAAAAGCAAACAAAAGACAATAACAATATCAAGCATGCCGAAAAGGTTTTAAATAAACAGCATTATGGACTTGAAAAAGTTAAAGAAAGAATTTTAGAGTATTTAGCAGTTCGTTCGTTAACGGAAAAAGGTGAAGCTCCAATTATTTGCCTTGTTGGCCCTCCAGGAACAGGTAAGACTACAATTGCCAGAAGCGTAGCTACTGCATTAAATAAAGAGTATGTTCGTATTTCTCTTGGTGGTGTAAGAGACGAAGCGGAAATAAGAGGTCATAGAAGAACGTATATCGGCGCTATGCCGGGACGTCTTGTAAATGGATTAAAGCAAGCAAAAGTAAATAATCCGCTTATGCTTCTTGATGAAATCGATAAGGTATCTAACGACTATAAAGGCGATACATTTAGTGCCTTATTAGAAGTATTAGATGGTGAACAGAATACGAAATTCGTGGATCACTATCTTGAAGTGCCTGTAGACTTATCCAACGTTTTATTTGTTGCAACAGCAAATAACTTACAGACAATTCCTAGACCATTACTTGACCGTATGGAAATCATCCAAGTAAGCAGTTATACAGAAAATGAAAAACTTCATATTGCCAAAGACCACCTTGTGAAAAAGGTATTAGAGAAAAATGGACTACATTCCAAACAGCTTAGCATCTCTAAGAAGGCACTAGAAAAAATCATTTCTGCATATACTAGGGAAGCAGGAGTTCGTAATTTGGAACGTAAGCTTGGACAGATTTGTCGTAAGGCTGCAAAACAAATTATCGAAGGTGATGTTACAACGATCAAGGTAACAGATAAAAATCTAAAAGACTACTTAGGAAAAGAAATTTTCACAGTAGACTTAAAGAATAGTAAAGATGAAGTAGGTATCGTACGTGGTCTTGCATGGACTAGTGTAGGCGGAGATACTTTATCTATCGAAGTAAATGACATGCCAGGAAAAGGTCGCCTTGAACTTACAGGACAGCTTGGTAATGTGATGAAGGAATCTGCAAAGACCAGCCTTAGTTATGTAAGATCGATTAGTGCTGAGTACGGAATTGCAGATGATTATTTCGAAAAGAAAGACCTTCATATCCATATTCCAGAAGGTGCAACACCAAAAGATGGTCCTAGTGCAGGTATCACTATGGCAACGGCAATCCTTTCTGCAGTTACAAATAAAAAGGTAAAAGCAGACATTGCCATGACAGGTGAAGTTACGTTGCGAGGACGTGTATTACCGATTGGTGGATTAAAAGAAAAATTGCTTGCAGCAAAAACGGCGAGGATTTCAACGGTTCTTGTTCCATTCCAAAATAGAAAAGATGTAGAAGAGATTTCTGAAGAAATCAAAGAAAATCTTGATATCAAGTTTGTGGAACATATGTCCGAAGTACTTGAATACGCGCTTGTGAAATAGAGGAGAAAACAATGCATATTAAAAGTGTTAATTTAGAAACGGTTTGCGGTATTACCAGCGTATTACCGGAAAATGATAAAATGGAGATTGCGTTTGCAGGAAAATCAAATGTAGGAAAATCCTCTTTGATCAATTCTTTAATGCAACGAAAAAGTCTTGCAAGAACATCCTCTCAACCAGGAAAGACTCAGACAATTAACTTCTACAATATTAATGAACAATTGTATTTTACAGATTTACCAGGATACGGTTATGCAAAAGTAGGCGTTAAGATGAAGGAGCAATGGGCAAAGTTAATTGAGCGTTATTTATTAACTTCCAAACAGCTTCGTGTTGTATTCCTTCTTGTAGATATTCGTCATGAGCCATCCCAAAATGATAAGAATATGTATGAATGGATTGTATACCATGGTTATAATCCACTAATCATTGCCACAAAATCAGATAAGATCAAACGTAGTCAGTTACAAAAGCATATTAAGATGATTAAGACTGGCTTAGACGTTGTAGATGGAACACCAGTAATTCCATTTTCATCTTTAACAAAAGACGGCAGAGATGATATTTATGAATACATTGAAGCGTATTATGAAGATTATAGTAATCAAGAAGCAGATGAGACAATGGGAGAAGAAGAATAAATATCTGAGGTGATAAAAATGAGGGATTTACCAAGACCAGGTGAATTTTATTACCATTTTAAAGATAAGTTATATCAAATTGTTGCAGTGGCAAGCCACTCAGAGACAAGAGAGCAGATGGTAGTATATCAAGCGCTTTATGGGGATTATGGCATTTATGTGAGACCGCTTGCGATGTTTATGAGTGAAGTGGACCATGAAAAATATCCAGAGGTAGCCCAGAAGTATCGATTTGAGCATGTAATTCCAAAGGCTGCAAAGAGAGAAGCACACCAGGAAGTTGCGCTAAAAGAAGAACATGCAGAGGAAAAAACGAAATCAATTAGAGAGGAAGAGTCAAGTCAGGATGAAAATCAGATTAATCCGAACTTACTTGCCTTTCTTGATGCACAGACTTATTCTGAAAAGATTGAAGTATTGCAATGTATTCGTAAGACGTTGACAGAGGAAGTCCTTCAGACGATTGCTATCTCCTTAGATTATACACTAGGAGATGGCGATCTTGATGACCAATACGCATCGGTAATGTTCTATTTAGAGACACATGCCAGATACGAGGGGAATCGCTTAAGATAGTAAATAGACCCAGCAGAAAGACATCGATTGTGTGATGTGCTTTCTGTCAGGTCTTTTTATTTACATAAAGAAATAGTAAAAGTGTTGTAAAAGCATTGGATAAAATAAAATTCGATATGTTTCAAAAAAAAGTGATATTTACTCTTTTTGCAATACTTGATAGCATTAATACTATAATAAGTATTGTGTTTACAGAGACAAACATAGAAGAGAGGGTTTGCAATGAATAAGCAATTAGATCGGGGCGCAGGCATTTTAATGCCAATCAGCAGTCTGCCTTCGCCTTATGGAATTGGCACATTGGGAAAAGCTGCATATCATTTTGTAGATCAGCTGGCACAGGCGAAACAAACCTACTGGCAGGTACTTCCTATTGGACCAACAAGTTTTGGGGATAGCCCATATCAATCATTTTCAACATTTGCAGGAAATCCTTATTTCATAGATTTAAATAGGTTAGCAGAAGAAGGATTATTAGATAAAAAGAAACTAAGAAATATTCATTGGGGTGATGATCCACAGTATGTTTCTTATGAGACGATCTGGAAGCATCGTTTTAAAGTATTACATAAAGCATATGAACAGTTTATGCTGACAACAGATGAACAGTTTGATAAATTCTGCGAAAAAGAAGCAGAATGGTTGGAAGACTATTCACTTTATATGGCACTAAAAGAACACTTTGATAATAAAGAGTGGCTCGCTTGGGAAGATGATTTAAGGTTCCGTAAGCAAGAGACCATGGACAAATATAGGAAAGAACTTAAACAGGAAATACGGTTTTGGAAGTTCTTACAGTACAAGTTCTATGAGCAATGGAAAGCACTAAAAGAGTACGCCAATAAGAAAAAGATTAAGATTATTGGAGATATTCCTATTTATGTGGCAATCGATAGTGCGGATGTGTGGGCAAACCCATCTTTATTTAAACTGGATGAGGATTTAAAGCCTACTGAAGTTGCTGGCTGTCCTCCGGATGCATTTTCGGATGAAGGACAAAAGTGGGGAAATCCACTTTATGATTGGAAGAGGATGGAGCAGGATGATTTTGCTTGGTGGAAAAAGCGTATGAAAGCAGCTGCTAAAATCTATGATGTAATTCGTATCGATCATTTTATTGGAATTGTTCGTTACTATGTAATCCCTGTAGATAAGTCTGCAAAAGAAGGCTGGTTCTTAATGGGACCTGGTATGAAGTTAATCCATGCGATTGATAAGGTACTTGGCGATGCAAAGGTAATCGCAGAGGATCTTGGAGTATTAGTTCCTAAAGTAGGAAAGGTACTAAATCAAGCAGGGTATCCAGGTATGAAAGTATTAGAGTTTGCATTTGACGGCAATCGGAACAATCCGTATTTGCCTCATTGTTATAAAAGGAACTGTGTAGTGTATGGAGGAACCCATGACAACGATACATTGGAAGGGTATTATGACTTACTACCTAAGAAGCAGTTAAATTATGCCATGCGATATTGTGGAGCCACTAATCGAGAAGAGTTGGTGGACAAGGTAATTACAATGGCGTATGCAAGTGTAGCCGATATGGTTATTTTTCAAATGCAAGATATATTAAAAAAGGATAATAGTGCAAGAATGAATTATCCGTCAACAATAGGAAACAACTGGCGTTGGAGATTACAAAAAGGCGAATTTAAAAAGCAGCAAATCAATATGCTGAAACAGTTAACATTAACTTATGGAAGAATCTAAATGTATTGGTAAAGGGAGGATTATTATGTTACAGGAATTATTACAGAAAAGATATAATAAGACAATTGAGGAATGCAGTAATCAAGAAATCTATGTAGCACTTTTAAATATGGTAAAGGAAAAGGCAGAGGAAAAAGTAGAAGACAAAGAAGAAAAGAAAAAACTCTACTATGTTTCTGCAGAATTCTTAATCGGTAAATTATTAAGCAACAACTTAATCAACCTTCAGTTATACTCACAAATTGCAGACGAATTAAAACAACATGGGAAAAACTTAAGCGAAATCGAGGAAGTAGAATTAGAACCATCTTTAGGAAATGGTGGTCTTGGTAGATTAGCAGCTTGTTTCTTAGATTCTATTGCAACTCTTGGATTAAACGGAGACGGTATTGGATTAAACTATCACTTAGGTTTATTTAAGCAAGTATTTAAAGATAAGTGTCAGACAGAAACTCCAAACCCTTGGATTGATGATAAGAGCTGGCTTACAAAACGTGATGAACGTTATACCGTTGAATTTGGTGACTTCACAGTAACTTCTACGTTATATGATATTGCAGTTACTGGTTATGGCAACCGTACAAACCAACTTCATTTATTTGATATTGACTCAGTAGATGAAGCAATCGTAAAAGATGGTATTGATTTTGATAAATCAGAAGTAGTAAAGAACTTAACATTATTCTTATATCCGGATGACAGTGATGAAGCAGGACGCTTACTTCGTGTATACCAACAATACTTTATGGTTAGCAACGGTGCTCAATTAATCTTACAAGAATGTAAAGCAAAAGGATGCAAGCTAACTGACTTACATGAATATGCAGCAGTTCAGATCAATGATACTCATCCAACTATGATCATTCCAGAATTAATTCGTCTCTTAGTAAAAGAAGGCGTTTCTATGGATGATGCCATTGATACAGTAAGCAAAACTTGTGCATATACAAATCATACAATTCTTGCAGAAGCACTTGAAAAATGGCCATTAGAATTTATTGAAAAAGTAGCTCCATCCATCGTTCCAATCATTAAGGAATTAGATAAACGTGTACGTGAAAAATATACAGATGAATCTGTGTATATCATTGATGAGGAAGACCGTGTACATATGGCACATATCGATATGCACTATGGCTACAGCATTAATGGTGTTGCGTACTTACATACAGAAATCCTTAAAAATAACGAGTTAAATAACTTCTATAAGATTTACCCAGAGAAGTTTAATAATAAGACAAATGGTATTACATTCAGACGCTGGTTATTACATTGTAACCATGAGCTTACTGCACTTATCGAAAACTTAATCGGTGATGAGTTTAAGAAAGATGCAATGGAATTAAAGAAATTATTAGCATATAAAGACAATGAAGAAGTATTAAATAAACTTCTTAGCGTAAAACAACAGAAGAAACATGATCTTGCTGTATACTTAAAAGAAACACAAGGAATTGAAATTGACGAAAACTCTATTTATGATATCCAAATCAAACGTCTTCATGAATACAAACGTCAACAAATGAATGCAATCTATGCAATTCATAAATATTTAAGCATTAAAGCAGGCAATAAGCCAGATCATAAAGTAACAATGATCTTTGGTGCAAAAGCAGCTCCAGCTTATACAACAGCAAAAGATATTATTCATTTATTATTATGCTTACAAAATGTAATCAACAATGATCCAGAAGTAAACGAGTACCTTAAAGTTGTTATGGTTCAAAACTACAATGTTACATTAGCAGAAAAATTAATCCCTGCGTGTGATATCTCTGAACAGATTTCCCTTGCATCTAAAGAAGCAAGTGGTACAGGTAATATGAAGTTCATGTTAAATGGCGCTATCACATTAGGTACAAGTGATGGAGCAAATGTTGAAATTCATGACCTTGTTGGAGATGATAATATCTATACATTTGGTGAATCCAGTGAAGAAGTAATTGAAAGATATGAACGTGCAGATTACTCTTCAATTGATTACTATATCAATGATAAGGAAATCAAGAAAGCATTAGACTTCATCATTAGCGATACCATGTTAGAAACAGGAAACCCTGAAATCTTAAAACGTCTATTCAAAGAGTTAATGGTAAAAGACTGGTTTATGACATTCCCTGACTGTGAGGATTATTTTGCAACAAAAGAACGTGCATTTAACGACTATGCAGATCGTGATGCATGGGCTAAGAAAATGATCGTAAATATTGCAAATGCAGGTTTCTTCTCTTCTGACCGTACAATCGCAGAGTACAATAAAGACATTTGGAAATTAACGAAATAAGAAAAATAATAGGATATTTAATCTTATTATGTTAAAATAGTTATAGCTCAGTGGGAGTGTCCTACTGAGCTATAAGACTTTTAAGATTAAAGTGGGGTGGAACTATGCATCATATTCTTATTGTTGATGATGAACGAGTTGAGAGAAATGGAATTAAGTTTTTGCTGCAGCAGATGGGACTTACCTTAGAAATTGATGAAGCAGCAAATGGGAAAGAAGCATTGGAGTTTCTAAAAAATCAAGAAAATAATGTAGATATCATCTTTACCGATATAAAGATGCCATTTATAGATGGAATTGAATTGATTAAGGAAATACATAAGTTAGAAAAAGAATATAAGATTATCATATTTAGTGGATATGGGGAATTTGAGTATGCAAAGTTCGCCGTAAAGATGGGAGTCGAAGACTATATCCTAAAACCCGTAGATCCTGTTGAGTTCAATAAGACCATAGGAAAGGTAATTAATGAGCTAGATGAGGAGAAGTCCAAGGAACTAATGCAGGAAGAGCATATCAGCTTTATGAAGGACTATATCCTGTATTCCTTAGTAAATGGTGCGCCATTATCAAAGATGCAGGCACAGGCAGGAAAGTTTATGAATACCGACTTTATTGACTCATACGGACGTATGTTGCTGTTTGAATTTAAGACAGAGGCATTTTCAATTCTTGGAAGTGAATTTAAAGATGATTTGAAAAAATATATCGATGTACCTTGTGAATATCTGAATCTGAATTTACAGCAGGGCTTATTGTTGTTCCCTAAGAATCTGGAGACAAATTATAAAGAGATTGCAACTAAGGTCTATGAGTTCTTTAAAATGCGACATTCCCTTGAGTGCTATATTGCAGTAAGCAACCAATGGGAGACTGGGGCAAAATCTCTTGCCATGGTATTTGATGAGGTAGAAGAGCGAATGGAAGACAAGTTCTATGATGTGGACAAGCATATCTTCCTTCCAGAGAACACCAAAGAAGATGGCGAAGATACGAGTATTGATGATGATACGTATATTAAGCAGATGGCGCAGGATATTAAGATGAAGGATGTGACACGTTTACGCAGCCATTTTGATACCTTATGTAAGAAATATAATGAAAAGAATGCGGTATCTCAAGTATATATTAAGTTTGTATTCTCTAATTTGCTTAAGCTAATCCATGAAAGCTTACAAGGCAAGGAGAAGACAAAGTTAAAGGATGAAATTGATGAACTGTACCATGCTACTGATTATACTCAAGTAATTGCAATTGTAGACTCAAATATCAAGCAATTAGAAGAGGCAGTGTCTTATAATCCTCAGACTCTTCATCGTGAGATTGAGTCAATCAAGCAGTACATATATGAGAATTATGATAAAGAGCTAAGTGTAGAGCAGCTTGCCGAAAAGGTCTATCTTGCACCTAGCTATTTAAGTCATGTATTTAAAAAGGAAATGGGACAGAATTTAAGCAAGTTTATTAAATCCTATCGTATGGAGAAGGCGAAAGAAATGTTGGAACAGACGCATAAGAAGATTGTAAATATCAGTTATGAGGTTGGATATAGCAATGTTTCTTATTTCTGTCAGAGTTTCCGTGAATTTTATGGGGTAAGTCCTCAAAAGTTTAGAAATCAAGGTGTTGCAGATGAAGCAGAGATTTAGAATCAGAGGAAGGCTACTCCGGCCTCTTATTCAAATGTTTAAAGATATGAAATTAAGGCATAAGGTATTAGTTACATATGCCTTTGTTGGCATCCTTCCAATTGCAGTGTTGGGATGTTTTTGCTACAACCAATCGAAAAACATGTTAGTGGAGCATGAGAATAGCAATATGCAGGATTGCTTGGATCAGGCAGTCTTAAGCATTGATAATCAGCTAGATATTTATAATAATTTATCAGACTATATTGCTTATAATCAGTCCATTGGGCAAGTCATAAGCTACGACTATAGTACTGCTTATGAAATCTACGAGAAGTATGAAAACCTTACGAATATATTAGATCCCATGCTAGCGTCCCTAAAGTATTTTCATAGTAAAGTAAACCAGATTACCATCTATACGTCGAACAACTTTGTAAAGCATGATACTACGGTTGCACCGCTTAGTACGATTGTAAGTACGGAGTGGTATAAGAAAGTTACCGAACAGTCTAATCGGGATACCTTATGGTTTGTAAAGCCGGATCAGAAGAAAGTATTTACGGCTAGAAAGATGCCAACATTGGAAGGAACAGATTATCCAAGTGTATTATATATCGAAGTGGACTATAATGACCTGTTTTCTCCGTTAATGGATATGACAAGCTCGGATTATGGAATTTATGTGGTGGATCAGAATAATTCGGTAGTATATTCTCATAATAAGTTCTCAAAGGATTCGAAAGAGTACGCAATGAATTATGACACCCTATTGGATGAGATGGAGAATGAAAATGTCTCCCAATATACTATTGTAAAGGATCAGGTTTCCTCAGGGTGGGAGGTGCTTCTTTATAAGCCGAATAGTGCAATTATGAGCTCCGTAAGGAATATTGCGTTAATTTCTGTTGTGGTTACGTTATGCTGTATTGTGGCTTCTCTCTTGGCGGCAGCAGGCATTTCTAAATTTATGGTGACAGATATTGAAAAACTGACTGAGAATATGAAGAATGTGCAGACAGGCAATCTGGAGATTACAGTTACAAGCAATAGTAAAGATGAAGTAGGTAATCTTATTCGAGGATTTGGCATGATGATTGAACGAATTCATTTGCTGATTAATGAAGTGTATGAAGGTGAGATTGCGCAGAAAGAGTATGAGATGAAGGCATTACAGGCCCAAATCAATCCTCATTTTTTGTATAACTCATTATCTTTGATTAACTGGAAAGCAATTGAAGCAAATAAGCAGGATATTAGCCGCATTACGTTACTATTAAGTACATTTTATCGAACTGCATTAAATCGTGGGGATAATATATTGTCTGTACGTGACGAGATTACGAATATGAAATGCTATCTTGATATCCAGCTTATGATGCATGAGAATAACTTTGACGTGGTCATGGATATTCCCGAGGAAATGTATCAATATCAGACGCTTAATTTAATTTTACAGCCAATTGTGGAAAATGCCATCGATCATGGAATTGATTTGTTGACAGACCGTCGTGGTGTAATCAGTATCAAGGGAGAACAAAGTGCCGGGACAATTAGTTTTATTGTAGAAGATAATGGAGTTGGTATGGATGAAGAAAAGGCACAGACCATCCTTACAAAGAAATCAAAAGGATATGGAATCCGTAATGTAAATGAGCGTATCAAATTACTATATGGATATGAATATTGTATGCAGGTACACAGCGAAGTTGGCGTAGGAACAAGGATTACCGTTGTGATGCCGGCGATTAAAGTTGGTTAATGTGATATAAAATGTTGTATTTATGAAATGTGGGATATTTTAATATAACAGAAAAACAACATGTTTCGAAAATAATCAATATTTACCAAAAAAGCCTAAGCTTTTATAATTATTTATAGATAAAGCGAACAAATACAAACGCTTTAAGGAAGCTTTTATTTATAAGGAGGAGATATTATGAAAGCAACAAAATTATGGGCAGCTGCATTAGCAGGAACAATGGTAGTAGGAAGTTTAGCAGGTTGTGGTGACAAATCAACATCATCAGATGCAACAGCAACACCAGCAGGAACCGATGCAGGTAAAAAGAAAGTAGCTCTTAAGGTTTGGGGACCTCAAGAAGATCAGGCAGCAGTAACTGGTTACAAAGAAGGCTGGCTAAAAGGAATGTGTGAAAAATTCAATGCAGCACATCCAGAATGGGACATTACCTTTACATATGGAGTTTGTGCAGAAGGCGATGCCTACAAGACAATTAAAAACGATGTAGCTACAGCAGCAGATGTTTATATGTTCCCAAATGATCAAATTCCTGATTTAGTAAAGATTGGTGCAATTGCTCAATTAGGTGGACAAACAGTAGAAGATATAAAAGCAAATAATGACGAAGCAATTACTACTTCCGTAACATATCAAGATGCTGTATATGGTGTACCATTTACTTCAAATACTTGGTTTATGTACTATGATAAGACAAAATACTCTGAAGACGAAGTAAAATCTTTAGATACCATGATGGCAAAAGATTTAGGAAATGATGTAGTAAACGTTGGTATGACAATCGATAATAGCTGGTATGCTCCATCCTTCTTCTATGCAGGTGGATGTACATTATTTGGTGAAAACGGAAATGATGCATCTGCAGGCTGTGACTTTAACAATGATAAAGGTGTTGAAGTTGCTAAATACATGATCGATTTAACAAAGAACAAAAAATTCATGCTTAATAAAGATAGCAGCTGTATCGCTAAATTCAAACAAAAGAAACTTGGTGCTTACTTCTCAGGATCTTGGGATTATACAGCAATCAAAGATGCTTTAGGTGAAAAGAATGTTGGTGTTGCAGTTCTTCCAACAGCTAAAATTGGTGGTACTGATGGACAAATCAAATCCTTCGCAGGTAGTAAAGCAATCGGTGTAAACCCTAACAGTAAAGATACTCAAGTAGCAGTAGCTTTAGCAGCATACTTAGGTTCTCAAGAAGCTCAAGAAACTCATTACGCTACAAGAGGTATCATTCCAACAAATAAAACAGTATTACAAAGTGAAGCAGTTCAAAAAGACCCAGTTGCACTTGTTCAACAACAAGTTGTAAATACTACTTCTGTAATTCAACCAGTTCTTAGCGAAATGGGTAACTTCTGGACTCCAGTTGAATCTTTTGCAAAAGAAGTTGTTCAAGGAACGGTAACAGCTGATAATGCAAAATCTAAATTAGATTCCATGGTAGCTGGTATTACTAAAAAATAAGACTTTTGGCCGAAAAGAAAAATAAGAAGTAATTAAAAAAAGAGGGTGTTTAAGCACCCTCTTTTTAAAACAAAGGGTATTATTAGATAAGGTCAGGAAGGAGAGTGCCCATGGAATTATTTAAGAAAAACAAAGTCAGTGTTACGACTCCCATTAATGTAAGAGAGGCACTTAAAAAAGGCGATCTTTTTACAAGATTAAGTGCTGTTGTTATGGGACTTGGAAATATTGTACGAGGACAGATTATTAAAGGATTAATCTACCTCGTAGCAGAAATTTATTTTATTATATTTATGATAACAAAAGGTATAACCTGTTTAAATAATTTAGTTTCGTTAGGTACAAAGACAGCAACAAAGTATTTTGATGAGACATCTCAGATGTATCGTATGCAGTTAGGCGATAACTCCATGCTTTGCCTGCTATATGGTGTTATGACAATATTCTTGATCATAGGATTTTTCCTAGCATGGAGAGGAAATTTAAAAAGCTCCTACGCAGCACAATTGAAAAGGGAAGCTGGAAAACATGTTCAATCTTTTAAAGATGACCTTGAAGACTTATTAAATGGACAAGTACATAGACTATTGCTCTTCTTGCCAATAACCTGCATCTTAGCATTTACCGTAATGCCTTTAATCTTTATGATTTTGATGGCATTTACCAATTATGATCGTGACCACCAGGTACCTGCAAATCTATTTGACTGGGTTGGGTTAAAGAACTTTTCAGAAATCTTTTCTTCTTCCAGTGGACTTGGAACTGCTTTCTGGCATGTACTTGGATGGACATTAGTCTGGGCATTCTTTGCAACATTCTTAAACTATATCTGTGGTATGATTTTAGGTATTGTAATTAACAGAAATGATACAAAGTGGAAGGGAATGTGGCGTTTCTTCTTCGTATTATCTATTGCCATTCCTCAATTTGTTTCTTTACTTGTAATGCGTACCTTATTACAGCCAGATGGTGCTATTAATGTTTTATTACGTTCCATGGGGGTTATCGGAAAGAGTTCATCATTACCTTTCTGGACCAATGTTACATGGGCAAGAGTTTCTATTGTCGTTGTTAACCTTTGGATTGGTGTTCCTTACACATTGCTTCAGGTTACCGGTATCCTTAAGAACATTCCAGCTGATCTTTATGAAGCAGCAAGACTCGATGGTGCAGGCCCGGTTCGTATTTTCTTTAGCATAACATTACCTTATATGTTATTTGTAACTGCTCCATATTTGATTACACAATTTATCGGTAATATCAATAACTTCAATGTTATTTACTTACTGACTGCAGGTACTCCTGCTTGTCTGGAATACTTCAATGGTACAGCCGGAAAGACAGACTTGTTAGTAACATGGCTTTACAAGTTAACGGTTGACTTTAGTGATTACAATTATGGTGCTGTAATTGGTATTATGACATTTATCTTGTCAGCATTCTTTGCATTGCTTACTTACCATCGTACTAGCGCATATAAAAATGAGGAGGGATTCCAATAATGGCAAAAACAAAACAAGTAATTACAAAGAGAAAAGTTTCCAATGTTATTGTCCATATTATATTAGCAATCTTATCGCTAATATGGATTGCTCCTATTTTGTGGATCATCATGACTTCCTTCAGAGGTGAAAAGGGTGCTTACCCAGCAAAATTCCTCCCATCAGAATGGACATTAAACAACTATCATAAGCTATTTACGGATACGGATGTATTTAATTTCCCAAGATGGTTTGGGAATACCTTTATTGTTGCTATATTTACTTGTATTTTAACAACAATCTTTATCATTTGTATTTCCTTCTGTATGTCAAGAATGAGATTTAAGATGAGAAAGCCATACCTTAATATTGCATTAATCTTAGGTATGTTCCCAGGATTTATGGCAATTATGGCAGTATACTATATCTTAAAGGGTCTTGGACTTTTAGATGGAGGATTAAAATTAGTAGCATTGATCTTAGTATATTCAGGTGGTTCCGGTATTTTGAACTTTTATGTTGTAAAAGGATTTTTCGATACAATTCCAAAGACAATTGATGAAGCAGCATATGTAGATGGAGCTAGAAAGTGGGATGTATTTACCAAGATTACAATTCCATTATCAAGACCGATCATTATTTATACAATCTTAACTTCATTTATGGCACCATGGGTTGACTTTATTTTATCTAAGGTAATCATTGGCGCCGATGCAAAATACTATACGGTTGCAATCGGTATGTGGAATATGCTTGAGAAAGAAAACGTATATCAATGGTATACGACATTCTTTGCAGCAGCAGTAGTTGTATCAATTCCAATTGCGGCAATATTCCTTGTTATGCAACGTTTCTATACAGATGGTATGGCAGGTGCTGTAAAAGGTTAATGTATTGTTACCATATTTGTGTTATAATGTAATAAAGATACATATTATTAATGATTATAGCTAATATGGTAGGAGGCATTTATGAAACATAAGCATTTAATCGCTTTGTGTTTAGTGCTTGCTGTTTCCGTTTGTAGTTGTAGTACATATAGCAAAAAGGAGAATGAGTCTGAGATTTCTATTTCAGACGATGCCTATAAGGAACAGTATGAGAAGGCTTGTACAACTCCCTTTGGCAAATATCCGGAATTAGTTACCTATAGTCTTGGTAAGATGACTGGGGCAAACAATTCGAATATGCCAGAGGGAGATACTTACGAAAACAATGCTTACACAAGGTATTTAAAAGGGTTTTTAAATATTCAAAATGATAATGCATTTGAGGTTAGTGATGATGACGGATATGATGATGTATTAGATATGGCAATTGCCAACAATAACTTGCCTGACATTATGGTAGTTAGTGACTTAAAGACGTTAGAAAAGCTTGTGAAGCTGGATATGATTGAAGATCTGACGGATATTTATAAGAATTGTGCAAGTGATAAGATTAAAGAGATTTATAATAGCTATGGAGATGTTATTTTTAATAATGTAACATTTTCTGATAAGCTTATGGCACTTCCAGAGACAAATATTGAGGATGGTCCAAACCTATTATGGTTACGTAAAGACTGGATGGATAAGCTGGGAGTAGAAGAACCCAAGACATTAGAGGAAGCACTAAAGATCGTGAAATCATTTGTCGAGTGTGATCCGGGAGAAAATGGAGAGGGTAACACTGTTGGCTTGGTATGTGATGCAAACTTGACAGGCGATCGTGGTTATAGTTCTGAATATCAGATGGATATTGTATTTGCCAACAATAATTCCTATCCGAAACAGTGGATTTATAATTCGAAGGGAGAAGTTGTCTACGGATCGGTACAAAAAGAAGCGAAGGCAACCCTGAAAAAGTTACATCAGATGTATGAAGATAATATTTTAGACAATCAGTTTTTACTACGAACAACGACTAATATTATTGAGTTAATAGATCAAGGAGAATGTGGCTCCTTTTTTGGCCCTTGGTGGACACCAAATAATCCATTAATGCAGGCGATGCAAAAGGATCCGGAAGCAGATTGGCAGCCATATGTTATTTCTACGGATGGAACTGGAACGTTAAGTTATCATTCCCAAAATCCTAGTTATAAATATGTAGCTGTACGTAAGGGATATGAGCATCCGGAAATTGCAGCCAAGATTATTAGTACGTTATTTGATTATGTTCGATATGAGGATAAGGATGCAAATGAATTAGTTGCCTATTATCAGCAGAATGTAGATCCAAGCGCAAGGCCAATCGCAATCAATATTGATTATAGCGACGCGTTATCCAGATGTTATGAAAATCTTACAAATGCATTGGATGGAACTAAGGCTCCTAGTGAGCTAGAGTTATTAGAGTATTCTTACTATCAGTCTTGCCAGTCTTATCTGGCGGCTACTAAGAAAAAAGAAAAGGTCACGGCAGAGGACTGGGCGGCCTATATGTCAAGGATTAATGCTTGTTCTCTGATCAACAAGGCCAATACCAAAAAGGTAGATTCCTTATTTTTTGGAACCACTGAAACCATGCAAAGTGAGTGGTGGCAGTTGGAGAAAATGGAGAAGAAGGCATATCTTGAAATCGTGACAGGAGTTAAGCCAATAGAGTATTTTGATGAGTTTGTAAAAGAGTGGAACGAGAAAGGTGGTTTAACAATCACCAAGGAAGTTTCAAAAATCGTGAAAAAAAGAGTAGTATCACATCCGTGATACTACTCTTTTTTAATATATAGGAAACTTCTCTTCAAGAAGCCTCCTATGTATTAAAAAACGCTC
>JAUNRX010000045.1 GCA_030539495.1 bacterium
ATTATTTAGAATTTTCAAGGTTGTTTCACTGTTCAGTTATCAATGTTCTGTTTGTGTTTCTCGGCTGTGCCGGTCAACGAAACTTAGTATATCATCTATAAAAGAGTATGTCAACACTTTTTTTAAACTTTTTTTACATAATTCGATATATTTTTAGCTCATTTCCCTAAAACCGCCTGTTTTCAAGGGTTTCCTGCCATACAATTTATATTATAAACACGTAAAAAGGATAATATACATAGAAAAATGCGAAATTGTTGTTTTTCATAAAACAATTTTCCATCTAACAAAAAAACAAAAAAGAAGGACGATCTTACCATCGTCCTTCTTTTTTTGATTGACACACTAAAAGAATGCTTCGACTACCCCAAGCACAACAGTTATTAACATATTGTTGTTATATATATAAGATAGCAGTTCACTATCATTAATCATTGCAAACATACTCTGACCAAACTCAGATCCACTAAACACTGTGATTACAACAAAGAATAGCCAAACCACTATTATACTTTTAAGCGCTCCTACAAAAATACCACCTATTTTATTAATACTATTAAGAACTGGCAGCTTACTAATAATATCTAATACATTCGCAAGTATACGGACCAATATCATCATAATAAGAAAGATTGCAATATAAGAAATTGCATTCAATATCATACAGGTTATATAACCTGATACATACCCGCTAAAGTTAGATGTATTTAATAGCTTTGTAATCTCATCCCTATTATTACTTAAGAGTTGATTCTTAACACTCTCAGGAAGCGTAAGTTTCTCAATGTACGCTTCCTGTTCTGATTGGCTTGAGATTTTGCTATCAATATCTAATGTATCTGCCACTTTACGATCAATATAGCTATATACTGCTTCATTCTGTATTAGCATGTGGCATAATACCGGACTACCGACAGATGCAACTATTAAGGAAATAGCCATCGCGAAGACAGAAAACACAGTTTTTATGAAGCCTTTTCGGTAGCCCTCGACAATTGAAAGAATAATAAACAAAACAACAATTAATAGCAGCCAGTTCATCTTTAATCCTCCGTTAACTTAATAATATTGACATTATTATTATCAATTAAGAAATACTTATTGTAATTATTAATTGGTAATATGGCATCTACATTTGTTTCAAAGGTATCCTTATACTTTTGAACTCCGTTCAGTTTCACAATGTGCCCTTCACTTTGCGAAATGAAGATCATCTCTTCTCCAGACATACTTACCATATCATAATCAAAATCAATATTTCCAGCGTAGACTTCTTTTCCTTTGGTGTTATACACTAACACCTGATCTCCTTTATCTGAAGAGTCATTCTCAAGGACAAATCCTATATGAGAATCTGTATGGAATGTACTCTTAATCTCACGATCAAACTTCTTAGTAGCGATCTCTGTATTCTTCTCCGGCATTTCAAATAAGTCAAAACCTGTATCCGTATATACACACACTGTGTCATTGCCTATAAACTCTACATTAGAAATAATACTATTTCCGTAGTCCCTGGCACCTACCATTCGGTTTACCTCATTCTGACCTACTTCAGAAAAGTTATAAAAGGTCACACTACTGTTAATAACGCCATTCTTAACAGTAACATAATTCGTTACTAACTTCTTACCATCATCAGATAATGCGATACTTACTGGGAAACCATTCTTATCTACATTAGTAAGAGTCTCTACAAGCACATCATTGACTGACGATTCTGAATTATATAATCGAATTACATTCGTATCCTTATCTTCCATTAGGATTGCAACAACTCCCTGTCTTGCAACTTGAACCTGAAGAATTGGTAACGTTACTGTTATCTGTTTACCTGAATTTGATCCATCAAATACAGAAACAGAATAGTTGCCGATATCTGCTACTGCAACATACTTATCACATATATCAGCCGATGGATTACGCATATCATAACTTCCATTAAACAGGATATTGCCGGATGGGCTGTATGCACTAACTCCATCTCTTGATACTTTTAATACATTCTCGTCATAAGATAGATAGGTTGCGTCAGATGAGACGCTGTCTTTAATTGCTTTCTCTACCTTGTAAGAATCAAAAACTCGATTGATGTATGCATTTACCAAACAAACAGAAATCACTGCTAACACGACAACTATTCCAATAATAATCATTAGCTTTTGTTTCTTGTGGCGTTTGATTCGATTCTCAATCAGGGTATAATCCGATTTTTCCTTAAACCTTGCCATATATCCCATTTCTCCTATTAACTTATTTCTCTTATGTATGAAACTCTAATAAGCTGCTGTGAACACACTTATATTTTTTTATTCGATACATAATACATTCTTAGGTTTATTATACAATATTCTCATGATAATACCACTATTAATTCAGACTATTTGTCCGGTAGCTTCAGCTTCTGACCTTCATAAATCTTATCAGCATCCTTAATATCATTAAGCTCCATAATCTTTTTAATATACTCTTTGGTCTTATAATACTTTAAGCTTATGGAGCCTAATGTTTCACCTTTAATCACCTTATGAACCTTCTCATCAGCCGGTGCTGCAACTTCCTTTTGCCCTGACGGTTTCGAACTCTCAGAAGATTTCGGCGCAATTGTCTCTTTCGGAACAGGGCTTGTCCCATCTATGATTACATCAACATCTTGTCCACTATCTTTTTTCTCCTTTCCAGCAGTAGACTTTGAAGTTGCTTCAGGAGCCATCGTCTGCTTAGGCACAATTGACGTAGTAGCTTCATTTCCTAAAACATCAGTACCTCCGCTATCCTCATCCTCTTTAATGCTAGTACCCTCCCCGGGTTTGACATTTACCGTAGTGGCATCCTCCGTGGCTTTGACTTCTGAATCCTTGGTTGCTTGAGCAACTACCACGCCTGACGTCTCTTTATCTTTACTTTTATTCACTTTGATTCCTGATAACATAGTTGCTGCAATAATTAATAAGAATAATGCTGCAACAGACGCAACTGCAGAACGTACGGAAAATCCTTTTTGTTTCCCCTTTGTTTCTCCGCTTTTACGGTCTAATACTGTTCGGATATTCATACCGGCTTTATCTACATAGCTGCTTTCTACGCTCTTCTTTTCTTTATGTTCCACCATATAATTCTGCATTGCTGCATTTTTTTCATAATAGATATAATATCCTGGCTGCTCAATAAGTTTATCATTGTAATATAAATAAAATGCTTCTTCTCGTTCTACACTGTCATACATAAGAAGAACCTTATTGCTTCCCGCGAAATTATCTAAATGAGCCTTGGTAATCCGTTCATCTGCTTCTAGCGATAGCCCTGGTTTGGTAATATACCAGCCTACTACCTCTACTTGCTCGAAATATTCTTTGATATCTGCATATATTTTCGTCCAGGCTTCATTGCTAAATACTCTTTCATCTTCTAAATCAATATCTTTTACTTCTACTGCACCGCTGATAAAAATGGTATCTATATGATCACGCATCTGGTTTTTGCCAAGTAATACTGCTACCTGATACGAATTGTCATTTTTCATTGCCAGCTGTTGGATATAAGTCATTACATAATCTTCAATATATATCCTCTTTTTTTCTCCAGCTTGACCAACTTGTCTTAAATTTTTAGGTAATTTTATATCTTCATAAGTTGTTTTCTTGGAAACTGAATCACTTTTGTTATTACGAATTCTTTCACTCATAGACCTATCCGTCCTTTCCCAATTGATCGAAACGATCTTAATGATTCGACTGAAAACAAACATCATCGATTATTGCAGCAAACTATTGCACAACAGACTGTGCACGGTTTCAAGGGTATAGTAGCATGGTGATTTCGAAGTTTTTGTCATATCAAGATAGCTTGTTTAAAGAACTTATCTTGTTTTTTATTTTTCTTTTTCATTAAAATCAGCTCATTCTCAAAATTAGTATTGCTTTTTCTTTTATTTAATTAAATTAAATAAGATTTATAGGGAAACTTGCGATTTCTTTTTTCCTAAATACGTCTATATGGGAAGTCTTTGGTAATACTTATAAATAGATTTTAAGACAGTAGGGAAAGAAAGGAATTGTTATGAAACAGGATTGCAATACAGATCAAGATTTATACTATTACAACTGCTTAGACAACAGCGCTATCTATAAATTCTGCAAGCAATTGTTTGGTTTAATCGAAACCAAGTTAGAAGAAAAGCAGAATATCGTTATTCTCTGTATTGGATCTGACCGTGCCACTGGTGATTGTCTCGGTCCTATCATTGGATACAAATTAGAAAAATTACAATATAAAAATTTAGCAATCTACGGTACTCTAAACAAGCCCGTACATGCAAAAAACTTACAAGATACTCTTTCCATGATTTACGAACAATATCGTGATCCTTTTATCATTGCTATTGATGCCTCATTAGGCAAAGATAAACACGTTGGCTATGTAACTTTGGCTGAAGGCTCTTTGAAACCCGGTATCGGTGTAGACAAAGAACTTCCTCAGGTCGGAGATATCTGTATCACCGGAATAGTAAATGTAACCGGATATTTAAATCATATGCTATTACAGACAACTAGACTGGATACCGTAATGCAGTTAGCAGATTTTATCTGTGTCGGCCTTAGATATGTTCTTCGCCAGCAGCAAACTCTGCCTCTCACAATGACTTCAAGATAATTTTTGCGATAACGAGATGAAACACGCTCTGTGAGTTATTCGCGTAAATAAAAAGTGTCCCTGATTTATTTTTCTAGGGACACTTTTTCTATTTCTATTATTATTTAGCCGGAACATTACTCGTTGTCTGAAGCTGTACTTTTTGATTACGGTAGAGCTGAATCCCCTCTGAGATGGCTCTTAGCTGATTTATATTCATAATCTCAATTAGTTCATCAACTGCCTCCACATTCATAAGGTCTTTTCCGATATAGGCTTGATAATTATTTGTAAGATCAGAAGTAATCATAGCAATTTGTTCTTCTACATGATGCGTTTGCTCTTTCTGAACTTCATACTGACTCTGTAAATCAGAAATCTCCATCTGGTGTTTCGCCCTTACTTCACTGGCTAGCACATTGCTAGTTGTATTCTGTAAAGTTGCTAATGCTTCATTTTTTTCCTGCTGAATCTCTCGTATCTTTTTCTCTAACTTTTGAATTTCTTTATTATAAGAATCTAAATTATAGATACTCTCATCCTTATCTTTTGTAATTCGTCTTTTAATTTTTGCAATCTGCTTGTCATTTTGTCGCATCTGATATCTTAACTCTCTCGAATTCTCAATTGCATCCGGATTCTTAAGCTTTGTTGCATAATATGCAATATAGTATAAGATGCCAGTGCCTAAAATAATCAATCCATAAGTTACTACATAAAATAGAACACGATTTTTAGGTGTCATAATCCAATACAAGGATTTTGGTAATGCTATAAATAAAAGAAGAAGTACAATAATATCCAGTAATACATCTGACATCCCTTTTGGTGCCAGCATTGCAAAATAAAGACGATTATTATAAACTCTTGCAATCTTTCCCTGACGAAACTCATAAGAAACATCCTCAGATAATTTCTTATTACTATCACGAAGCATCTGTGTCTCGGAAGAAATACGTTCCTTTACCTTCTCACTCTTATTCTTTTCTTTCTTTTCCCTGATTTTTTTTATCTTTGCATTCTGGCGTTTAATTTGCTCCTCATAGGACTGTGCAATCTCCTGCTGCCTCTGATTCACCACAGCTGTAATCTCATTATTAATCTGAGCTTCCTTTTGCTGCAATCCCATCTCTAATTGTTGTTCGGCTATATCATTATTGGATAATTCCCTTTTATACTGATCTAATCCAATTAATTGGTCCCTTAATTTCTCAAGTTCCCAAACACCTTCCTCTAACACATTTCCCTTGTTCATATAACTCTCCTTTACCTATGTAGGTTCTGGTAATATTTTATCAAATTTCCCCTTTATACTCAATTCCTATTCTTCCAAATGCAATCTGTTTTTATTTATTTTTCTTTTCAAATTATATGCTTTTCATAAGTTAGACATAGATTGGTCACAATTAGCATATATACTAATACTTGCAAGAGATTTTATACATTTAAAATACCCCCTCTCATTAACCGGAAAGCTAACAACCCCTGTTAGTTTTTCAATTATCGATACCGTAGCATATCCGTCAAATATGTTGCAGTATACAAAAAAGGAAGTTTCTATCGTCGCAAATAGAAACCTCCTTTTTTAATTTATAGGGAAGAGCTCGAAGAGAACTTTGCTATAAACAAAAAAACCGCCAAAATGATGATTACACCAAGTTAACGGTTTCTTCTTAATTCTATAATTCAACTCTTCCTTCTAAAGCTCGAAGCAATGTCACTTCATCGATATATTCCAAGTCGCCTCCAACAGGAACACCACTTGCAATACGACTCACCTTAATACCAGTAGGCTTTATTAACTTACTAATATACATTGCCGTTGTCTCGCCTTCTAAGCTTGAGTTCGTTGCGATGATGACTTCGTCTACATCGCCTTGTAAACGCAACATAAGTTCTTTTAATCGAATGTCAGATGGACCAATTCCAAGCATTGGGGATATGGCACCATGTAATACATGATACACACCATCATACTTGCCTGTCTTCTCATAGGCTGCTAAATCTCTTGAATTCTCAACGACCATAATTTCTCGTTGATTTCTCTTATCACTGCTGCAGATTGGACATAAGTCCTGATCTGTTAACGTACAACAGTTTTTGCAGTACTTTACGTTTTTCTTCGCATCAGTAATTGTGCTGCTAAGGCTCATAACCTGATCCTCAGGCATATTTATAATATGAAATGCCAAACGTTGTGCTGATTTAGATCCAATTCCAGGTAGTCGTGACAACTCCTCAATTAACTTACTAATCTGTTTGCTATAATAATCCATTAGAAAGGAAATCCTCCGCCAAGGTTACCTAAGCCACCTGCGATAGAGTTCATCATTTGACCTGACTCATCTTCCATTTTTCTAAGAGCTTCATTTGTTGCTGCCATAATTAAATCTTCTAACATTTCGATATCATCTGGATCTACAACTTCTTCTTTTAATTTAACAGAAACAAGTTCTTTTTTACCGGATACACAAACAGTAACAGCTCCGCCACCTGCAGTAGCTTCCCAAGTTTTCTCTTCGAGCTCTTTTGTCTTTTCTTCCATTTGTTTTTGCATTTTTTGTGCTTGTTTCATTAAGTTGTTCATGTTGCCAGGAAGGCCTCCTGGGAATCCACCACGTTTTGCCATTTTTATTTCCTCCTTATAAATGCATCTTTATATTGTTATTATTAATCATATTCCACATTTGGTGTCTTTATAAGTTTACTTATATCTGAAATCTTGTCAAATCCTTCACGTCCTTCAGCTACCACCTTTGTCTGAATCTTAACTTCCTTGCCTGAGTACTCTCCAATTGCCTGTTTTAAGATAGCCATAGAATCTTCGCGTTCCACATAGGTACGATCCAAATCTTTTGAAAATACTAAAACAATTTCATTTGCTTCATTCACCGTTGGCTTTGCAGACATTAACATAGAACGTATTGGACCTTCCAGTATATCAAGAATTCGGTTCCAATTTTTCGCAATGCTTTGTACCTCTTCTGGAAGTGCTTCCACTAAAATCTGAGGTTTGGCTGGCACATCTTCGGCTGCTGCCATAGACTGAACAGTTCCACTTTCTTGTCTTCCGGAAACTACGACTCCATTTTCTAACTTATCTTCTAATACTCGAAGACGGTCTAACACAGAATCATAATTTGTTTCCATCTCAGGTCTGCATAACTTAATACATGCAATCTCGACAAGAACTCGTTTTTGAGATGCGTATTTAATTTGGTTTGCCAGATCCGAAAAAATACGAATATATCGCATTAAAGTATCTAACTCAACCTCATTTGCCATTTGCTTTAACTGTTCATAATTCTCTGTCGATACTTCAATCATATCTTCAGCATGTTCGGAAGTCTTTAAAAGCATAAGATTTCTTAAGTACCAGGTAAAGTCTATCACAAATTGGCTTAATTCTCTACCTTTAATTAGTAACTCTTCAATAAGCTCCATGCAGTTTACAACATCCTGAGTTCTTATATATGTCATCAATTTTTGGAATACTTCAATATCAACTGCGCCAAGTACTTCTAGCACCTTATCATACGTTAAGACTTCTCCATAATTAAATGCGATACATTGATCTAAAAGACTTAGTCCATCACGCATGGAACCATCTGCTGCCTTTGCCACATAACGAAGTGCCTTTGGTTCCACTTCCACTTTTTCTTCTACCATTAAATCCGCCATACGGTCTGCAATGGTATCAATAGAAATTCTCCTAAAGTCATAACGCTGACATCTTGAAAGAATTGTAATCGGTATCTTATGAACTTCTGTTGTTGCTAAAATAAAGATTACATAAGATGGGGGTTCTTCCAATGTCTTAAGAAGTGCATTAAATGCCCCCGCTGATAACATATGAACCTCATCGATAATATAAACCTTATATTTCCCTTCTGTTGGGGAATATTGAACTTCATCAATAATATCACGAATATTATCTACACCATTATTAGATGCAGCATCGATCTCAATTACATTCATTGACGTATTATTTAAAATACTTTTACAAACCGCACATTCATTACATGGGCTTCCATCTATAGGGTGTTCGCAGTTTACTGCTCTTGCTAAGATCTTAGCAATTGTTGTCTTACCCGTACCACGAGTACCGCAAAACAGATAAGCATGTCCCACACGGCCAGATGTAATCTGGTTTTGTAATGTCTTAACAATGTGTTCCTGTCCCTTCACATCTTCAAAACCAATCGGGCGGAACTTACGATATAACGATGTATAAGACATAATTTACCCTCTTTCTAATCTCCAAATACTATTCCAAGATCTTTAATTTCTTTTATAAATGCACTATCGGGATCGACTTGTTTTAGCTTTCCTGCCACTTCATATAAAGGGACCGGAACCAATTCATGATTTCGAATTCCAACCATATAGCCAAACATGCCTTCTTTTACAAAGGCTGCTGCTGCAGAACCCATTCTTGAAGATAAGATCCTGTCATATGCGTTTGGCCCTCCGCCTCGCTGCATATGTCCTGGTATGGTAATACGAACCTCTTCCCCCGTAAGTGCTTCAATTTCCTTACCTATTTTATACGAAATCGATGGATATGGCAATGCTTTCAGCTTTTCCTTGTACTCCTTTTTAGTAAGCAGACTGTCTTCCACCGACCTTGCGCCCTCTGCAACTGCTAATATGGTATAGTTCTTTCCAGCTTCCTTTTGCCTCTTAATTAAGTCTGCAATCTTATGAATATCATAAGGGATCTCAGGGATAATAATTGCATCTGCTCCTGCCGCAACTCCTGCATGCAAAGTAAGCCATCCAACTTTATGCCCCATAATTTCTACAACAAACACCCTGCTATGAGAAGATGCCGTTGTATGTATACAATCTATTGCATAGGTTGCCACATCCACCGCGCTATAAAATCCAAAGGTTACATCGGTTCCCCAGATATCATTATCAATGGTCTTTGGCAACGTAACAATATTAAGTCCTTTCGTACTTAATAAGTTGGCTGTCTTATGGCTTCCATTTCCCCCAAGTATAATTAAACAGTCAAGCTTAAGCTCATGATAGGTATTTACCATAGCCTCAATCTTATCAAATCCATTCTCCTGAGGTTTAAGAATTTGTTTAAATGGCTGTCTAGATGTCCCAAGAATCGTTCCTCCTAATGATAAGATGCCTTCAAAGTCTTTCTCACACATAGTTATATAATTCCCATATATCAATCCTTTATAACCATCAAGTATGCCAATAATCTCTATCTCTTTATATGTATCACACAGCGCTTTCACTGTCGCCCTCATTGTAGCATTTAAACTCTGACAGTCTCCTCCACTTGTTAAGAATCCTATTCTTTTCACACTCATGAGCTACCTCCATCCATTACTTTCCCTATCACTATTATTAGTAATATTTTACACTACATCCTCAAATAACAAAAGCCCTTAACCGAACCAATTCAAGTTCCATTAAGAGCTTTTTCTTATTTCTTATACCAGTCTTTAAATACTTGTTTTGATAGACTTTGTAATTTTGAAACGGTAAGTCCCTTCCCATGTAAACGGTGTTCACTGGCAAGCTTATCCGTGTAGTCCGATAGTTTATAAACCGTATATGTCTTATATGAATAGCTAAAATGAGTTACCGTGGGTGTAATCGATGCATCCTTGATACTCGTCTTTCCATCTGCATCCTTATGAATTATCACTTTCGCAAGTCCGCCAAGCATTCTAGGCGCTTCCGATTGTCCTGAAACAAAGTTTCCTAACGAATAATAAACAAGCATCTTATGTCCATTCGAACTAGTTACCCATTTCACTGGCTCAACAACATGTGGATGAGATCCGATTACAAGATCTACACCTGCTTCTGCAAATACATCCGTATACTTCTTCTGCTGAGAATCTGGCTCATATTCATATTCTGTTCCCCAATGCACGAATACTACTACAAAGTCAGAAATCTGCTTTGCCTGAGCAACATCCTTCTTGATCTTCTTCTCATCTAATAAGTTAACCATATACTTACGATCGGCAGGCAATGGCAGGCCGTTTAATCCATATGTATAATTAAGCATCGCAATCTTAATTCCATTTTTCTCAACTACCTTTACTGTATCTTGCTCTTTTTTCGTTTCATTTGCACCAAGAACAGTAATTCCCTTTTTCGTCTTCCAGTAATCAAGCGTATTCTGCATTCCCTTTTCACCTTTATCCATGCTATGGTTAGTTGCTTGCAGTACTACATCAAATCCGGCCTTTACTAGGGCATCTCCAACTTCTGTAGGTGAATTAAATGCTGGATATCCAGAATATCCTAATGATTTTCCACCTAAGACAGTTTCTTGATTTACAACAGCAATATCAGCGCTTGAAATTTCCTGTTTTAAATTCTGATATAGATGATCGAAATTATAGCTTCCGTCGCTACGCTTTCCACTTGAAATAACCTGGGTATGTATTAAGTCATCTCCAACTGCTAATAGTGAGGCCTCATGCTCTTTTCCATCACCAGTTTGTGGTGCATTTGTAGCTTCTGGTGTTGCAGTTGGTTTTGCACTTGAGGTTGCCTCTGCTTTCGGTGTGGTCCTTTGTTCTGGAGAAGCTGTTGCCACATTTTGTCCTAATACCGGCTGTTTTGTTGCTTCTTGTTTTACATAGCTTGTCTTATTCTGTCCCTCTTTCATAGAAAAGATATTCACTACGCCAAATATAACTACTATGGCTACTAAAAGTGACAGTAATAAGGCAATCAGTTTATTCTGTTTCCCCTTCTTCATAAACACTTATAACTCCATTCTCGTTATTATTAGATTGATTCTCTGCTTACAAGAGCGTTCTGACATCAAATCTCAACCTCTATATTATATCTTTTTATACATTTTTTTACAAGAGTAGCCTAAAGCAAATAGAATATCCTAAGTAACCAAAAAGGCTAACTGCCCTGATTTAGACAATTAACCTTCCTTCATTAAAGTTCTAACTTCATATCTCCATTCTTAATCCATCCCTTTTTCTTCATAAATTCAGAAAAAGTAAGACATAATGCTGCTGGTAATATGAAATGTAATATTATGATCTTAAATAATGTAATCACTACGCCATCTGCGCCTACCATACTGCTATACGTCTGAATCTGCCCTACTAAGCCGGCAGTTCCCATACCAGATCCCACACTATTATTGGTCATTTTAAATAACAAAGTAGAAACCGGCCCTAGTATTGCACTAGTAAGAATGACTGGGAGCCAGATAATCGGTTTTCTTACTATATTCGGAATTTGGAGCATGCTTGTACCAAGCCCTTGGCCTAATAAGCCTCCAATTCCATTATCACGATAACTGATTACTGCAAATCCAACCATATTCACACAACAGCCTACGGTAGCTGCTCCTGCTGGAAGCCCATGAAGGCTAAGAATAATCCCTAACGCTGCCGAGCTAATAGGAAGTGTTAAAGCCATTCCCATTATTACAGATATAATGACACCCATTAAAAATGGTCGCTGTTCTGTCGCCCAAGTAATCACTGTTCCAAGGCTGTTCATTAGCTCAGTAATCTTAGGTCCTAATAAAATTCCTACCAATGCTCCAAAACTTATACTTAAAATAGGAGTAATAAGAATATCCACATTGGTCTTACCTGAGACAAAATGTCCAACCTCAATTGCAACATACGCTGCAATAAAAGCACCTAGTGGATCACCAGTAGCTATCGCAATTCCCGTCTTGGTTACTAATGTACCCGCAACTATGACTTTTGCCTGTGCTCCAATCATACCAGCAACTGCTGCCGAAACAACAACCAAAGGACTTTCCTGAAACTTATATGCCACTCCACACCCTATTCCAGCACCTGTCAGACAACTGGCCATTGCACCGACCATGGTTATGTAACCTCCAATATCACTAGGGAACAACGGTGCGACCTGCTTAATAATTGTTCCTACAATCAATGTTGCAAACAGCCCAAGAGCCATCCCACTTAATCCGTCAATAAAAATTCGTTCTAACCATTTCACAAGCTTATTCATTTTGTTTTTCTCCTCCATGAACTTTATAAAATCCAAAACTTATATCGTTTTTTATTCTATAACTAAAAAGCCTTTTTCTCTTAATGCATTTTCAATACGATCCAGAATTCTCTCTGAATCTGCCTCTACCGTATGAACATGAACTCCATCCGTTAATTCTTTTAATGGCACCGTCCTCTTTGTATTCACCTGTTCCACAAAATCATAAACTTCCTGTCTGGTCTTAATAATTAAATCAGCCTGAATCTGCCCATAGACTTCATGCATAACTGTAATATCTAGGATCTTTCCTCCATTATCAACGATGGTGCATAACTCTTCTTCAATCTGCTCTGTCGTATGCTTTACTAAAAAGCTTCTCTTTGCTTTTGATTCTTCTACCACATAAAACATATAGCCTCTCGTTGTGGAAATTATATTTTTATTCGTCGCACGGAGCAATGCAATATCCTGAACAACGATTTGCCTGCTTACTCCTAAAACCTTCGCTAACTGACTACCAGAAATGGCATCCTCCGAAGAATTCAGCAATTCTACAATCTTTTCTCTTCTTTCTTTTCCATCCATCTGCATATCGTTCCTTTCCTGATAATATAATCATATCAATACTGTAACTAGTTGTCCATGCCCTATTTTCATGCTATAATCGGTGTTAACTTAGTTAACAATAAGTCTATACGTTAGACAATCTATAAATAGAAAGGACCAATAAAATGTTTCGCTTATGGGCAAAAGTTTTTAAAGATAATCGCATGCAATGTGATATGGTCGTAGAAAATGAGGATCCTACGTTAAACCGTACACGAAAAATATATTATGCTATTGATGAAATCTGCTATAACTTCGACTTATCCAAGCCAATCTGGCTGCAAGCAACGATTGATGATTTCAAACGACATGATAAAACAAGATTTACCCAAGATAATTTTATGGAAACCATCGACTTTGACTATTTAGAAATCCAAGTAATCGAAGAAGATTAAAAAATAAGGAGGCCAATTAGTATGAATTTTACTGATGATATAAAGAGCTACCAATGTAAATTTACAATCTCCCCAATTACACCAGAGATTAGACAACGCATCTGGAATATTTCTTATAAAGCAAATTCCGATATTTCTCTTGATGAATTATCCTATCTCACAATACCGTATGTAAATTTCTTAAATGAAATCTGTATCGGGGAATTAATTGTAAACTCTCGAATTGCAAATGATACACTAAATGCATTTAAAGAATTATTTTCAATTGCATATCCGATTGAGAAAATGGTATTGATCGATGCCTATGGCGCCGATGATATTCTTTCCATGACTGATAATAATTCTTCTGCTTTTAATTATCGCTATATCGATAGTACAACGATTCTCTCAAATCACAGTAAAGGATTGGCTCTAGATATCAACCCTCTTTATAATCCTTATATAAAAACAGTAAATGGAAAAGAACGCATTCTGCCTCCAGAAGGGGCATGCTATGCAGACCGAACCCAAGATCATCCTTACTATATAAAAAAGAATGATGCCTGCTATAAGATCTTTCTTAAATATGGCTTTACATGGGGAGGCGACTGGACCCATAGCAAGGACTATCAACATTTTGAACATATTTAAATTTAAGAACAAAGTTTCTTCGACACAATTTCCTATTAATAAAAAAGAAGACTTACGAACCTTGTATTGTTCGTAAGTCTTCCTTTTTTATATTTTAAGATTAAAGTCTCTTCTCTAATTCTTCTTTTTCTTTTTCAAAACCTGGTTTTCCAAGTAATGCAAACATATTTTTCTTATAGCTTTCAACACCCGGCTGGTTAAATGGATTTACTCCTAAGATATATCCACTTACGCCTACTGCGAATTCAAAGAAGTAGAATAATTGTCCAAGAGAGAACTCATCTTGAGATGGAATCTTCACTAAGAAGTTAGGAACATTACCGTCTGTATGAGCAAGTCTAGTACCTCTCATCGCACATTTATTAACAAAATCAATAGATTTTCCTGCTAAGTAGTTTAATCCATCAAGGTCAACATCTTCTTCTTCAATTGTTAAATCACAAGTTACCTGTTCAACTTCAAGAACTGTTTCAAACATAGTTCTTTGGCCTTCTTGGATAAATTGACCCATAGAATGAAGATCTGTTGTTAAATCAACTGCTGCAGGGAAGATACCTTTGTTATCTTTTCCTTCGCTTTCGCCAAATAACTGTTTCCACCATTCATTTGTATAATGTAAGGATGGCTCATAATTACAAAGAATTTCAATGCTCTTATTTTTTCTTAATAAGATATTACGGCTTGCTGCATAAAGAACAGAATCATTTTCCTCAAACTTATTATTGATACAACGTTCTCTCATTGCTGCTGCACCATCCATTAACTCTTTAATGTCTGCACCGCTTGCTGCGATTGGTAATAGACCAACTGCTGTCAATACAGAGAAGCGTCCGCCAACATCATCAGGAACTACAAAACTTTCATATCCTTCAGCATCTGCTAAATTCTTTAAAGCTCCCTTTGCTTTATCAGTTGTTGCATAAATTCTCTTTGCCGCTTCTGCTTTTCCGTATTTTTCTTCTAAATGTTTCTTAAAGATACGGAATGCAATTGCAGGTTCGGTTGTCGTACCTGATTTACTAATAACATTGATTGAATAGTCTCTGTCCCCAACAACATCTAAAAGATGTTTAATATAAGTACTGCTGATACTGTTACCAACATAATAAATCTCAGGACCTTTACGAAGCTCCTTTGATACGTTGTTATAAAAGCTATGACCTAAGAAATCAATTGCTGCTCTAGCGCCTAAGTAAGAACCACCAATACCAATAACAATAAGCACTTCAGAATCACTCTGAATCTTAGCTGCAGCTTTTTGAATTCTATCAAACTCAACTTTATCATAATTTACAGGAAGGTCAATCCAACCTAAAAAGTCATTTCCAGCACCAGACTTATTGAGTAACTTAGCCTTAGCACCTTCTGCAATGTCTTTCATCATTTCAAGTTCGTTATCAGTAACAAAATCTTTCGCTGTTGAATAATCAAATCGTACTTGTTTTAACATTATACCTGCACTCCTTTAGCTTTATTAAACTGTTATTGTATATTCTAACAAAAAGAGCAGGCATTATCAACAGCAAAACTAAATATATTATCCATTTTTGTTATATTATAGTAAAAATTTAACTTAATATAAGAAAGGTTGTAAATACATTATAATAGATACTCTTTTAAGATATCTTCTATTACTTTTGCTTCTTCTTCTGTAATATTATCCATAGTGATGGAAGGGTCTTTGATTGGTTTTTTCGCATTCACTTTCTTACTTGCTGATTTATAGCGTTCAAAATCACTGACTGCTATCTCTTCATTTACTACCTTACTCTGCTTCTCCTCTACTACCGGCTCAGCAACCGCAACAGGTACATCCTCTTTTACCTGCTTTATTTGTTTCATTTGCTTCATTTGTTTTACCTGTTTCATCTGCTTCTTTTGCTTGTCTGCAGCAATCAGCTCTTTTAATTCTTTCTTTTTGGCTTCCCTACGCTTAATTCCAGGATCCACTTCTTGTTTTCCTTTTTCTTTTTTCAATGCCTTTATCTCGGCAGCCTTGATCTTTCTCTCCTGCTTCTCCTGTTTTGCCTTTTCTCTTCTTTCTTTTCTTGTCAATTTAACATTTGCTGCCTTTGGCATATCAAAATATTCTTTTTTATATTGATCTAAAAGCTCTGCACTGAATTCGTCGCTTTCCAACCTTGCTTTCAGGAAATTCTCTAGATAATCTTTTATATTCGTACGTAAAACCAGACGTTTCATACGAAGATTAATTACAAAATCAACAGCTATCAACACTGCCGAACTCAAGATACCCACAGCTAATGTGGATAAAATCTGATTTCTTCCACAATCATAAAAAACTCCAAGCAGAGCAAAAATAGAGGCTACCAGGCTACAAAGAATAACAAATTCTCCACTTATCGTTTCCCATGTGTATAACTTTATACCGCATAGACGATGTCTATATACATACTTATCCACAAAAGTATCAACATTATTAACACCTAGTTTTATTTTATAGCAAGTTTCAAATTTTAAACGAAGTACACGCATTAATTTATTCTTCGATGTGCCCATTCGTTTTGAAGCTCGAATTAAAGTTCGGTATTTTAGGGATATTAAACATTTCATCAAAAAACCAGCCGCAAATATACCTAATACGATGTAAGTGAATATGTTGTTCTCAAACCACTCTTGAACCATATGATACCTCCTGCTTTGACCCAGTTTTTTACTCATACTATGATTTGAGTGTAACTCCAAAAACACGGACAAGCAAACAGAATCGATTGACAAGAACGTCGCATAAATGCATTAATTATTCTGATAATTAAAAAAATGCGTAGAATTCTACATAATAGTCTGTAGAATTCTACGCATTCAGTAAAAAAATTTTTAATTTAACTATAACTATGCAAGTTTACGAAGCATTCCTGTTACTAATGCTACTGCATGTTCTGCTGCTTTCTTTTCGAATTGTGGGTAATCCTCGCAAGCTGTACTGTCTGCCTTATCAGAGATTGCACGTATGATTACAAAACGAGTTTCATTCAAATAAGCAACCTGTGCAATTGCAGCGCCTTCCATTTCTGCACAGAAACCACTAAAGTTTTCTTTTAACCAAGTCTTTTTCTCAACACCTGAGATAAATTGATCTCCCGTAACAATACGGCCAACACGTGTTGTAATAGAAGGATCTACTTCTTTACATACTTCTTGTGCCAATTCCACTAATTCTTTATCTGCAACAAAATCAGAACATTCCATTTGAGGAATTACACCTAAGCCATAACCAAATCCAGTTGCATCCATATCATGGTGAAGAACGTCACTAGAGATTACAAGATCCCCAATTTCGATATCGTCATGAATTCCACCTGCAATACCACTGTTAATAATAATATCTACATTGAATACATCTACAAGGATTTGTGCGCAAACTGCAGCATTTACTTTACCGATACCACTTCTTACAACGACAACTTCTTTTCCTTCTAATGTTCCTTCATTAAATTCCATGGATGCTTTTGTAACTACACGTTCTACATTCATTCTGCTCTTTAATGTAGTTACTTCGATTTCCATTGCTCCAATAATACCTATTTTCATTTGGATATACCCTCACTTATCATTTATAAATTGTATTTTTATTAAGTATGACTCACTTTTCGAATATGATACCATACAAAGCGAAAGATAGCAAAACTATTCCTTTCTGGCATTGCCAAACGTTTCTTACTGGTATAAAATTAAGTGCAGAAAACAAATGATAAGAAGGGAAGACCACTTAATGATATATAAAACTAAAGGAACTTGTTCCAAATCCATAGAATTTGAAATTGAAAATGATATCGTTACATCCATTCATTTTACAGGTGGATGTGATGGCAATCTAAAAGGTATTTGCAAACTAGTGGAAGGCATGAACATTGATGATGTAATTAATCGTCTTACAGGCCTTACTTGCGGATTTAAAAGCACATCCTGCCCTGATCAATTGGCTCACGCCCTAAAAGAATATAAAGAGAATACTAAATAGGACTTTACTTAGTTAAGAAAGGAAGGTTAATATGAAACGTATCGTATTAACAGGCGGCGGAACCGCTGGACATGTAACTCCAAATATAGCGCTTTTGCCAGAATTAAAAGCAAGAGGATACGAGGTATACTACATCGGATCAATTAATGGTATGGAGAAAAAATTAATTGAAGATTATAACATTCCATACTACGGAATTTCTTCCGGAAAATTAAGAAGATATCTAGATATCAAAAACTTTACTGATCCTTTTAAAGTTATTAAAGGCTACTTTGATGCATATAAGATTCTGAAGAAATTAAAACCAGATGTGGTATTTTCCAAAGGCGGATTTGTAACAGTACCTGTCGTACTTGCAGCAAATCGCAGAAAAATCCCTGCAATCATCCATGAATCCGATATGACTCCTGGACTTGCAAACCGTATCTGTATTCCAAAGGCAACAAAAGTATGTGCAAACTTCAGTGAAACAGTTGCTGCACTTCCAAAAGAAAAGGCTGTATTAACAGGTACTCCTATTCGTGCGGAATTATTTAAAGGAAATAAGATCAAAGGATTAGATTTTGCAGGACTCAGCTCTAACAAACCGGTCTTAATGATAATCGGCGGAAGCCTGGGTGCTACTGCAGTCAACAATGCTGTCAGAGCAATCTTACCTGAGCTTCTTAAGAAATTCCAAGTAATCCATTTATGTGGCCGCGGCAAATTAGACGACAGCTTAAACAACGTTAAGGGCTATGTTCAATATGAATATATTAATGAACAGCTTGCTGATCTTTTTGCAGCATCTGACTTAATCATTTCCAGAGCTGGTGCTAATGCAATTTGTGAAATCTTAGCTCTTAGAAAGCCTAATATCTTAATTCCACTTTCTGCTGCACAAAGTAGAGGAGACCAAATTCTTAATGCAAACTCCTTTAAGAAACAAGGATACAGCTATGTATTAGAGGAAGAAAACATTACAAATGAAAGCTTATTCTCTGCAATCAACGAAGTTTATGATGCTCGCGATTCTTATGTTAAGACAATGAGTGAAAGCACATTAAACGATTCCATCAAAACAATCCTTGATTTATGTGACGAAGCAGCTTCTAAAAAACGTTCGAAATAAATAAGAAGAGCTCCAAGTAATCGTAATTGATTGCTTGGAGCTCTTTTTATTTATTTAATTCTTGCTGCGATAGATTTTGCAATTGCTGCAAAATCATCGTTGTAAGCTTCTTTGTGTGCCCATCCAATCGTTACAGTATCATCTTTATAACGTGGAATTAAATGCATATGCACATGGAACACTGTCTGTCCAGCTAACTCACCGTTATTTTGTAAGATATTAATACCTTCACAATTAAGTTCTTCCTTCATTGCTGTAGCAACTTTCTTAGCAACAACAAAAATCTTGCTTGCCGTCTCATCACTTAACTCAAAGACATTTGCTGCATGTTCTTTTGGAAGAATAATAGCATGCCCTTTAGATGCTGGATTAATATCCATGATTACTCTAAAATCCTGATCTTCATATACTGTGGAAGATGGAATTTCTCCTGCAGCTATTTTACAAAAAATACAATCGCTATTCATTCTAACTACCTCCAATGTTGTGTTTTTTATTTTCCCAGTATAGCACACCCCAATCTTTCGGTATAGGCAAAATTACCAAATCCATGCATTTTATCTTCTTTTTCGGCTGGTATTGTAGTAGAATAAGCGATAGAAACAAAACTGAAAGGGGACTTATTATGTATCAAAACGATGTGGATGAAAAGCTTCATCAGTTATGCACCAATAACTCTGAGCTAACCGATCTTATGAAACAATACGAAGAAGAAAATAAATTGCTCGTGTCACAAATTACGCACGAAATAAGGAATCCACTTACCCTTATCTATAGCACTTTACAATTGATTGAACATAAGAATCCAGATATTACACAGATTAATTATTGGTCTAATCTTAAGGATGATATGAAGGACGTATTTTCACTTCTCGACCAGCTTAGTGAATACAACCATTGTGACACGCTATCCATTCATCCAGTGGATCTGCAAGTACTTCTTACCGAACTGGTAACTTCATTTAAACCTTATATGTCAGATAAGGCTATTTCTATTTCTGTAAATATAGGACGATATGCCAAACCATTTATACATAGCTATCCATGTGATGAAACAAAGATAAAACAAGTCTTTACCAACTTAATAAAAAATGCAGTCGAAGCAATTGAAGACCGTGGCGAAATCGAGCTAAAGTGTACCGTAGACGACGGCCGTTCAAGACTTCTTATCTCTGTCTCTAATACCGGCTCAACTATAGAAGAAAAAGATCTAATTAAAATCTTCACTCCATTTGTTACCACCAAAGAAAATGGTTCCGGACTAGGGCTTCCAACTGCCAAACGGATTATTTTATCTCATGACGGTACTATTACAGTGAAGTCCGAACAAAATAAAACAACCTTTACCGTTGCTCTTCCACTTAGAAAGAACGACTAGCAAAGGCTGCTTATATCTACCTGCTTAAGAAAATGGGAACTCTGTTGGTTTACATGTAAACTCAACCGTTTTCTTAAGCTTCGGATGTTTAAATGTTAAATAGTAAGAATAAAGGGCAATCTTTGTCCATCCCCTCTTATCCTTAAACTTAGGATTATACTTCGTATCTCCCCAGATTCCACCTAAATGTTCTCCAAGCTGTACTCGGATCTGATGATGCCTTCCAGTCAGTAAATGTACGTCAATCAGGCTACACTCTTCCTTCTCTACTTCTACATTTCTAACAACCATATATTCCAACAATGCCTGCTTCGCATCCTTCACATTGGAAGTCACCACCTTAGAAAGATTCGTCTTAGCATCTTTCACTAAATAATCCTCTAATGTCACTGGCTTACCATCTTCACTAGGTAAAACTTTAGAACTGACAATCGCATAATAACGTTTGTTCATTTCATGGCTTTGTAATTGTCTGCTTAACTCTGCAGCTGCCTGCTTTGTCTTTGCAAATACCATCACGCCTCCAACTGGACGGTCTAGGCGATGAACAATTCCAAGATACGGATTGGATGTATGATTTTTCTCACATAGATAAGTCTTAATCATACTTACCATGTCCAATGACATAGAACGGTCACTTTGGGACGGTACCCCTGCCGGTTTTTCACAAACGATAATATCGTTATCTTCATGTAATATATTAAGCTTCATAAAGCCTCCTGCTATTATACTTTAAAGCGATATCCCACACCCCAGATCGTTTCAATATACTGAGGTTTTGAAGTATTCTTTTCAATCTTTTCTCGAATTTTCTTAATATGAACCGTAACCGTTGCAATATCACCGATACTTTCCATATCCCAAATCTCCTTAAATAACTCTTCTTTTGTATAGACATGATTTGGATTTTCTGCAAGAAATGTTAATAAATCAAATTCCTTCGTTGTAAATATCTTCTCTTCATTATTAATATAAACGCGTCTGGCTGTTTTATCAATCTTTATACCACGAATTTCAATCATCGTGTTCTCTTTTACACCAGTACCAACTAAACGTTCATAACGTGCTAGATGGGCTTTTACTCTGGCTACCAACTCACTTGGGCTAAATGGCTTCGTCATATAGTCATCTGCACCAAGTCCAAGCCCTCTGATTTTATCAATATCATCCTTTTTGGCTGATACCATAATAATTGGAATATTCTTAATTTCACGAACCTTTTTACAAATCTCAAATCCATCTATTCCTGGAAGCATAAGATCTAGAATTACAAGATCATAATCTTCACGAAGTGCTGAATTTAATCCTGTTTCCCCATCTAAATTAATAGTAACTTGGAATCCGCTTAATTCTAAATAATCCTTTTCAAGCTCCGCAATTGTCTTTTCATCTTCAATGATTAATATCTTGCTCATCAATTTCCATCTCCTTTTTCAGGCTCATATAAAAAATGGTTCCTATATTTTCTTTACTCTTTGCCCATATACTACCATTATGCTCTTCTACGATTTTTTTTGCAATGGCAAGACCTAATCCAGTCCCACCGGTAGAAGAATTACGGGATGCATCTGCGCGGTAAAAACGATCGAAAATATATGGAAGATCTTTCTCAGCGATGCCTTTGCCATTATCCTCTATTTCAATCACAACAGTATCTTCATTCTCATGAATTCTGATATTAATGATGCCTCTTCGTTTATCCATATACTTAACCGCATTACCAACAATATTATTAATTACACGTTTAATCTGCTCTGGATCAATGATTACGTCAATCTCATGGCTTGCATAGTTAAAATAACCTAAATCAATATTCTTAACTTCCAAATCCAGACTTAACTCTGAGATACAATCTGCAAAGTACTGATTTAGATTTACCGTAACAAAATTATAAGGAATCGTATTCGTATCTAATTTTGTATATAATGATAATTCATCTACCAGCATAGTCATATCATTTGCCTTCGTATAAATAGTCTTTAAATATTTTTCTCGTTTCTCGTCTGTATCCGCAACTCCATCCAAAATACCTTCTGTATATCCCTTAATTGCAGTTAATGGAGTCTTAAGATCATGAGAAATATTACTAATCAGTTCTTTTGATTCTTGCTCATACTGCAGCTTTGTATCAATCAATGTCTTTAATCGGAGACGCATCTCTTCAAAGTCCCCGCACAATAAGCCAATTTCATCTGTCTTCTCGCTCATAACGGAATAATTAAGGTCTCCCTCTTTCATTCGCTGAGTTGCAATTCTTAATTTATTTAATGGGCGAATCATACATCGATACAGCCAACCTGTAATTAAAGTTGAGGTAAGGCAGATAATTATAAAAAAGGCCACACAAATCTCAATGGCAAAGTCCTTAATTTGCGGAACCATGGTATTTACATCTGTTACAACATAAATACTGCACTCCTTATTATTACTGTAAAAATCCTGTTGTTTAATTAAAAAGGATTCCTGGCCACCAACATATACGCCACCATCGACGTTTGCCGTATTGTCACCAAATTGAGGAAGACTGTCTTGCATCAATATCGCCTGTTTCGGATTCCCACAATAAATTGTTTCTCCCTGCTGTTCCACAATTAAAAAAGAGTACTTTGTCAGTAAGTCCCCATTTATTTTCTCTAAATAGGATTTATCACATAACTTATCGGGATCCTTAATTGCCAATAACTTAATCTCATTATAAACTCCCCTGGTTACCCCATTTAAAATGTGGATTGGATTCTGTATTACATCAAGTGTATCTGAGTTCACATCATAGGAACGCTGTATGGACTCTACTTGATAATGAATAATCCCTGTACCCACACATGTAATCAAACCGATCGGGAGAATGATTACTAGAATAAACGCTATAAATAGCTTTGCACGCATCTTCATAATATACCCCAATTCTATCTATTATTTTAATATTCCTCATTATTTTGCTATCTAATATTATAACATAGCCCTATTATATTTACACATAAACAAACTATAAGGAATCTAAACATTTGATAAATTCTAGAAATAATTATCAAAAAATAATTTCTCTTGACGAATGCTCAAAAACAGTATATTCTTAAAGAGTTATAAATACAATAATAAATAGGATATCTTATTTGGAGTGGTGGAGAGTAAAGGCTCAACGAAACCACGGCAACCCCGTTATGGAAGGTGCCAATCTGAGCGAGTAATCGAACAATAAGATGATTTGATATAGGTTCAAGTCCATCTTAGATGGGCTATTTTTTTTACCAAAATACAGAACTTACCGATTCAAGTCAATTCGTTCACCAAATAAATTTAATATCTCAAAGGAGGATTTTATGGAAAAATTTTTATTTACGTCCGAATCTGTTACGGAAGGACATCCAGACAAAATCTGTGATCAGATCTCTGATGCAGTACTTGATGCTTTAATGGCACAAGATCCAATGAGTCGTGTAGCTTGTGAAACAGCTATTACCACTGGTTTAGTTTTAGTAATGGGTGAGGTTACTACTAAAGCTCAAATCGATATTCAAAAAATTGTTCGTGAAACGATTACTGAAATCGGCTATGATCATTCTGATAAAGGCTTCGATGCTAACACATGCGGTGTTATCGTAGCATTAGACAAGCAATCCGCTGATATCGCTATGGGTGTTGATAAAGCACTTGAAGCAAGAAATAACGAATTAACAGATGAACAAATCGAAGCAATTGGCGCTGGCGATCAAGGTATGATGTTCGGTTACGCAAGTAATGAAACAGAAGAACTTATGCCATACCCAATTTCTTTAGCTCATAAATTAACTAAGAGATTATCTGAAGTTAGAAAAAATGGTACACTTGATTACCTTCGTCCAGATGGCAAAGCACAAGTAACTGTAGAATATGATGAAAACGGCAAACCAATCCACTTAAATGCAGTTGTTCTTTCTACACAACATAGTGCTGAAATCAGTCAGGAACAAATTCATGAAGACATTAAGAAATATGTATTTGATGAAGTTCTTCCAGCTGAATTAGTCGATGAAAATACAAAATTCTACATCAACCCAACTGGCCGTTTCGTAATCGGCGGACCAAACGGTGATAGTGGTCTTACAGGACGTAAAATCATCGTAGACACTTACGGCGGATATGCTCGTCACGGCGGTGGTGCTTTCTCTGGTAAAGACTGTACAAAAGTTGACCGTAGTGCAGCTTATGCAGCTCGTTACGTTGCAAAGAACATCGTTGCAGCTGGTCTTGCTGACAAATGCGAAGTTCAATTAAGCTATGCAATTGGTGTAGCTGCTCCAACTTCTATCAACGTTGAAACATTTGGAACAAGCACTTTAAGCGATGAAAAATTAGTAGAAATCGTTCGTAAACATTTTGATCTTCGTCCAGCAGGCATCATTCAAATGTTAGACCTTAGAAGACCAATTTACAAACAAACAGCAGCTTATGGCCACTTTGGTAGAAATGATTTAGATTTACCATGGGAAAAAACAGACAAAGCTTCTGAATTAGAAGCTTACAAGGAAGTTTCCGCTACTTGCTAAGGGGCTGGCGCTTTTTAGGTTTAGTGAGATTGCTTTTAGAAAAATAACTATATATCTTGAAATATAAATAGGAGAGCGTGCATACCGCACCGACTCTCCTATTTGTACACAAAAACAAGCCCTACCGCTGCCGGTGGGGCTTGTTTTCTTTTATACGATGCTTTAAATAGAATGCTCTATTTATTAGCTAACTTTTAATTTAAATTTACGAATTGCTTTTTCATCTTCGTCATCAAGTTTTTCCATTACAGCGCCTAATGCTTGTAATTTTCTTTCAAACCCTTCATATCCACGTTCGATATATCCGATAGAGTCAACAATTGTAATGCCTTCAGCGGCTAAACCAGCAACTACGATTGCTGCACCAGCACGTAAGTCTGGAGCACTTACAACAGCGCCTGAAAATCCTTGTACGCCATCGATAATAGCACTGTTACCTTCTACTTTGATATTTGCACCCATACGAGCAAGCTCGTCCACATATTTGAAACGGTTTTCAAAGATGCTTTCAGTTACAATACTAGTTCCCATAGAAAGAGCTAATAAAGTTGTAATTTGTGGTTGCATATCTGTTGGGAAACCTGGGTATGCTAATGTTTTAACATGTGTATGGCCAAGACGTTTTGTAGCCACTACACGAACTGCATCATCAAATTCTTCTACAGTAGCACCGATTTCTTCTAACTTAGCTGTAATTGCTTCTAAATGTTTTGGAATAACATCCTTGATTAAGATATCCCCTTTTGTTGCTGCTGCAGCAACCATAAAAGTACCAGCTTCGATTTGATCTGGAATAATAGAATATTCACATCCATGAAGCTTTTTAACACCATTAATACGGATAATATCTGTACCAGCGCCTTTAATATCAGCACCCATAGAATTTAAGAAGTTTGCAGCATCTACTACATGAGGCTCTTTCGCTGTATTTTCAATAATTGTCTTACCTTCTGCAAGAGAAGCTGCTAACATAATGTTAATTGTTGCTCCAACACTTGCACAATCAAGATAGATATGGCTTCCTACTAAATTTTTAGCCTGAGCATCAATCATACCACCATGGATCTTAACTTCAGCACCCAATGCTTCAAATCCTTTGATATGTTGATCGATTGGTCTGCTACCAATGTTACATCCGCCTGGTAAAGCTACCTGAGCAGATTTATATTTTCCAAGTAATGCACCTAATAAATAGTAAGATGCACGGATCTTACGAATAAAATCATAATCAATGCTGCATGTTTGAATCCCACTACCGTTAATCTTCGCACAATGCGCATTTACACGTTCTACTTTCGCACCAATTCCTTCAAGTGCTTCTAAAAGAATATTGATATCACTTACATCTGGTAAATTATCAATTGTTACAGTTTCATCGGACATAATTGCAGCTGCTAAAATACCTAAAGCTGCGTTTTTAGCGCCACCAATCGTTACTTCGCCAACTAATGGTTTTCCACCTTTTATAATATATTGCTCCATCGCACACCTCTATACAAATCTCAATTAATGAGTATCTTTTTAAATTCGTTATTTTGTACAATTTCAACATTTGCATTTGTACATACTGACTACATTTTACTTGATTATATCACATATTTTTAAATTAGTAAAAGAAAAAATTA
>JAUNRX010000169.1 GCA_030539495.1 bacterium
CATTTGCATTTACAGGTAATAAGTTTGAATTCCGTTCTGTAGCTTCCAGCATGTCCATCGCAGGTGCTAACACAGTACTTAATACAATCGTTGCTGATGTATTATGTGAAATGGCAGATGAACTTGAGAAAGCAACTGACTTCGATCAAGCAGTACATGACTTAATCAAGAAGACTTTAACAGAACATCAAAGAGTAATCTTTAATGGAAATGGATACTCCGATGAATGGGTAGCAGAAGCTGAAAGAAGAGGCCTTCCAAACTTAAAATCTATGGTAGATGCAATTCCATCCTTAGTAACTGACAAATCCATTGAAATGTTCAGCCGTCTTGGTGTCCTTACAGAAACAGAACTTCATTCTCGTGTTGAAATCAACTATGAATTATATTCAAAAGTAATCAACATCGAAGCTAAGACTATGATCGAAATGGCATCAAGAAAATATGTACCATCTGTAATTGCGTATGTAAAATCACTTGCAGACAGCATCAATGCAGTTAAGACTGCTGTACCAACTGCTGATGTAACGGTACAATCCGATTTATTAATAAAAGCATCCAGCCTTTTAGCTGCTGCTCAGGCTGCATTAGTGAACTTACAAAAAGTTGATGCAGAAGGAAATGCAATGGAAGACGGTAAAGAGAAAGCTGTATTCTTCAAAGACATTGTGTTTGCAGCAATGAACGAGTTAAGAGCTCCTATCGACGAATTAGAAGTGATGGTGGATAAGAAGTTCTGGCCAGTTCCAACATATGCTGATCTTTTATTCGAAGTATAAGAATAGAAAAAGAGATACTCTTATTATCATATAGAACGTGTAAGAAAGCCTTACGATGTATTTCGCAGGGCTTTCTTTTTTTGTGTTCTGGTTGACAGTTAATTAACAAATTGTTACTATAATTGGTGTAAGTAGGAAGAAGAGTTCTGACTACGAGCATAGAAACATAGTAATAAATTATATTGTAGGTATCAAATCTAAGGGACAAGGATTCGTTCTAAGTCAGAAGAGGAGAGTAGCAAATCCCTTTGTGAAAACAAGGGCTTTTTTTGTTTACAGAAAATTAAGCTGCAATTTTCTATAGTATGAACTTACATAACGATTTCTAAGTTTCTTTAGACTGACACAGGAAAGGATAAGTTTATGGAAACAAGAATTGCAATTATAGGCATTATTGTCTACGACAAGGAAGCGGTTGAGAAGATTAATGATCTGCTTCATACGTATTCTGAGTTTATCATTGGAAGAATGGGATTGCCATATCGGGAAAAAGAGCTATCTGTAATTACTGTCGTCATGGATGCACCAAATGACATTATTGGGGCATTGTCTGGGAAACTTGGAAGGGTCAAAGACATTACTGTAAAGACAGTGTATTCAAAGGCAGGAGTATAAGGTAGCATGAGAAATGATATGACAAACAGACAGCGCATCGATATGTTAAATCAAACTGGTGAGCTGACAAAAGAAGAGTGGGTTACATTAATATCCACATATACTGAAGAAGATAGGGAGTATGCAGCGGGAATTGCAAAAGAAATTGCCAATACCTATTATGGCAATGAAGTATATATCCGAGGATTGATCGAATTTACAAGCTATTGTAAAAATGACTGTTATTACTGTGGTTTAAGAAGAAATAACAGTAAGGCGCAACGATACCGTTTAACGGAAGAGGATATTTATGATAGCTGCAAGATGGGATATGAGCTGGGCTTCCGTACCTTTGTATTACAAGGTGGAGAAGATGCTTATTTTACCGATGAGCGTTTAGTGAAAATTATCCGAACAATTAAGAAAGACTATCCAGACTGCGCAATTACAATGTCCATTGGGGAACGCAGCTATGAAAGTTATAAAAAGCTTTATGAGGCAGGAGCAGACCGTTATCTATTAAGACATGAGACGGCAAATGATGCCCATTACAATACATTACATCCAGAGGAGATGTTACTCTCCAATAGAAAGAAATGTCTATTTGAATTAAAAGAGATTGGCTTCCAGGTTGGCTGCGGATTTATGGTTGGTTCACCAAACCAGACGCCAGAAACATTGGCAGAAGATATGATGTTTATTCATGAATTAGGACCACATATGGTTGGAATCGGACCATTTATTCCACATAAGGATACACCATTTCATGATCAGCCGGCCGGCACTTTAGAGATGACACTATTTTTCCTAAGCTTAATTCGTATTATGCAAAAGTCTTTATTATTACCAGCCACAACGGCATTGGGAACGATAAGTAAAAGAGGACGTGAACTTGGAGTCTTAGCAGGTGCGAATGTATGTATGCCAAACTTATCTCCAGTAGAGGTACGTAAGAAATACATGCTATATGATAATAAGATTTGTACTGGCGATGAAGCAGCAGAATGCAGACAATGTTTAAACAGACGTATGGAATCCATTGGCTATCAAGTGGCTGTTGCAAAAGGTGATTCAAAATTCGAAGAGAACGTAAATAACTAAGAGGGGTGTAATGATATGAAATATGATAAGTATTCAAGCAAAGCAGGCGAGTTTATCAACCATGAGGAGATTTTAGATACACTACGCTATGCCGAGGAAAATAAAAATAACAAGGAATTAGTTTTTTCTTTAATCGAGCGTGCAAAAGACTGTAAAGGACTTACTCATAGAGAGGCAGCTGTACTTCTTGAATGTGAGATCCCAGAAGCAGTTGAGGCAATGAAAGAGCTTGCCGTTCACATCAAACAGAAACTTTATGGTGATCGTATCGTAATGTTCGCTCCATTATATTTATCCAACTACTGTGTAAATGGCTGTACGTACTGTCCATATCATCACCACAATAAGCATATCAGACGCAGCAAGTTAACACAGGAAGAAATCAAGAATGAAGTAATCGCTCTTCAGGATATGGGGCATAAGAGAATTGCCATCGAATCCGGAGAAGATCCTGTAAATAATCCAATTGAATATATTTTAGAGAGCATTAAGACAATTTACAGCGTGAAGCATAAGAATGGTGCCATCCGTCGTGCCAATGTAAATATTGCTGCTACTACAGTAGAAAACTACAAGAAGTTAAAAGAAGCTGGAATCGGAACGTATATCTTATTCCAAGAGACTTATCATAAAGAGGATTATGAAAAACTTCATCCAACAGGACCAAAGCACAACTATGAATATCATACAGAAGCTATGGACCGTGCGATGGATGGAGGAATTGACGATGTAGGAATTGGCGTATTATTCGGCCTTGAAAAATATCGCTACGACCTTGTGGGATTATTAATGCATGCAGAACATTTAGAGGCTGCTAAAGGGGTAGGACCTCATACAATCAGTGTTCCTAGAGTTCGTCCTGCAGATGATATCGATACCAATGATTTTGAAAATGCAGTCAGCGATGAGATCTTTGAAAAGATCGTTGCAGTCATCCGTATTGCAGTTCCTTATACAGGAATGATTATTTCTACAAGAGAGTCTCAAAAATGCAGAGAAAAAGTACTCCGTCTTGGCGTTTCCCAAATTAGTGGTGGTTCTAAGACAAGTGTTGGAGGTTATGCAGAGGAAGAGGCCGAAGAGGATAATTCCGCTCAATTCGATGTAAGCGATACAAGACCATTAGATGCCGTAGTCAACTGGTTAATCGACCTTGGTTATATTCCAAGTTTTTGTACGGCTTGCTACCGCGAAGGACGTACTGGCGATCGTTTTATGAAGCTTTGTAAATCCGGTCAGATCAGTAACTGCTGCCAGCCAAATGCGTTAATGACATTAAAGGAATATCTTGAAGATTACTCCTCAGAAGAGACTCATAATAAGGGTGAAGAGTTAATTCGTGAGCAGTTAGCAAAGATCCCAAATGAAAAAGTTCGTAAGATTGCAACAGAACATATCTTTGATATTGAAAATGGAAAGCGTGACTTTAGATTTTAAAAGAAATCAGGAAGAGGAAGGTGAGTAAGATGGACAAAAAGATAAGTGCTATGACACCGGCATTAAATGCTACGCCAACAGGAAATCGCCTTCATATTGGATTTTTCGGTAAGCGTAATAGTGGAAAGTCCTCCTTGATCAATGCATTTGTGGGTCAGGACATTTCAATTGTATCGGATGTAGCAGGAACAACGACAGATCCGGTCTATAAGCCAATGGAAATTGCGCCGCTTGGTCCTTGTACGTTAATCGATACGGCAGGTTTTGATGATATTGGCGAACTCGGAAAAATCCGAGTTGAAAAGACAAAACTGGCTGCTGAGAAAACGGACCTTGCAGTAATTCTATTTTCAGAAATGGAAATGGAACAGGAATTAGAGTGGTATCGTTATTTTAAAAGTAAAAATACTAAGATCATTCTTGTTGTAAGCAAGCTTGATGTACAGGAACAGCTGGAAGCGTTAGTAGATAAGGTGACATCGGAAACTGGAACTACTCCTGTCCTAGTAAGCACAAAAACAGGTGAGGGTGTTAGCAAGCTAAAAGAAGAAATGATCCGTAATACACCGGCAGATTTTGAGATGCAAAGTATTACCGGTGACTTAGTACAGAAGCAAGAGTTAGTCTTACTAGTAATGCCACAGGATATTCAGGCTCCAAAGGGAAGATTGATTTTGCCACAGGTGCAGACTATTCGTGACTTATTAGATAAGAAATGTCTTGTTATGAGTGTGACGACAGATCAGTTAGAGGCAGCACTTGCCGTACTAAAAGAACCGCCTGCATTGATTATTACGGATTCACAAGTGTTTAAGCATGTATATGAATTGAAACCGGAACAAAGTAAGATTACTTCATTTTCAACTTTATTTGCAGGATTTAAGGGAGATTTATCTTACTATGTAGAAGGGGCAAAAGCAATTGATGACCTTACAGAAAGCTCTAAGGTATTAATTGCAGAATGCTGTACCCATGCACCATTAACAGAGGATATCGGGAGAGTAAAGCTTCCACGTATGCTTCGTAAGAAGATTGGAGAGGGGCTGACTGTAGATATTGTCAGTGGAACCGATTTTCCAAATGACTTATCAGACTACGACTTAGTCATTCAATGCGGAGGCTGCATGTTTAACCGTAAATATATTTTATCTAGGATTGATCGTGCAAAGAAGAGCCATGTGCCAATGTCCAACTATGGAGTGGTAATTGCCTATCTATCAGGAATATTAGATCATATATCCATGTAAGAGCACGAAAATAGAAATAAAAAATGAAGTACTAATCAAAGGTAGGTTAGTACTTCATTTTTTGTTTATGATCTATTTCACACCTGCTTTTGTTAATGCATCTTTGACTGCAGTAAGGACAGCGTTAGAAGTATAAGTAGCACCAGATACAGCGTCTACATTAGTAGTTTGTTTATCAACGATATCAGCTGCAATCTTTGGAGCAGCTACCTGGCCGATTGTTTCTGTTTCACCAGATGCATCGACGTCGACTTTATCAATCTTACCGTCTTTTGTAATAACTACAGTTGCAGTAACGTCACTAGAGTATCCTTTTGCTGTTGCAGTATAGTTTCCTTGTTTGGCTCCTTTAATGTCTCCAGCATTTCCAGTTGCATTGGCATCATTAGTGCCTTTGGTACCAGTGCCGCCATTTGTGTCATTAGCGCCATTTGTGCTGCTAGGTTCGTTTGCTTTGTCAGTTGCTTCAGCATTTGGACTTTCCTCTGTAGCTGGTGCATTTGTAGCCTCCATAGTTGGGCTTCCGGACTCTGAAGTACCTGTTGCATTGTTATCCTTATCGTCTTTTGTGCCACATCCACTAAGGATTGACATAAGCATTGCTACGCTTAATGCTAATACAATAAATCTTTTTAAAGTTATTGTTTTCATTATTTAGCCTCCATACTAAAATTAATTACCTAAGTAGTATGATGAATGAGATTGGTATTTATGCATAGATTTTCAAAAAAATGTTTTCTTTGGATAAAATGGTAATTTAGTTGACGCCCTGAAAATTTATCGTTATAATATTGAAAGATAAGGGAGTAGTTAGCACATTATGTGTAATGGAGTCAACATACTGATAACTTTGTTATCTGGCTTCGTTAGCGCTAAACTTGAATTAGCATAACCGTATCTGCATATACTGTAGGTATGATTTTGAATAACGAGACTTGTCTGTAGTAACACTACAGACAGGTCTTTTTTTAATTATTAGGAAATTTCTCTCGAAATCCCCTAATAATTAAAAAAAGCACCC
>JAUNRX010000170.1 GCA_030539495.1 bacterium
TGTTACGATTGTCTTAATACTTGGTAAGATAATATATTTAAACTGGTGAAATTTATTTGCACCATCAATTTCTGCTGCTTCATATAACGTGGAGTCTACAGACATCATAGCTCCGATAAATAAGATCATGTTCTGGCCAAAGTATCTCCATACGGAACTTCCTACTAAAGACCAGTTGTTAATGGATTGATCCCTTAACCAATAAGGAAGGTTGTCGAGCTTAAATCCACACCATTGTAATACGGTATCAAATACATATCCTCTTGTGTAGAAGAATTTGAAGATAAAACCAATGGCAATACCATTGATCAAGAATGGGAAAAACATTGCCCCTTTAAAGAAATTCCCTGCTTTTACTTTAAAGCTTAAAATCGTTGCAAGATATAATGCTAACGCAATTTGGAACACAGAACCTGCCATATAGTATAAACTTAGCTTTAACGCTCCCACGATATCATCTCTCTGGAAGAGTGTCTTGTAGTTGTCCAAGCCAACAAATATCCTAGTTCCAACGTATTTCATTTTATAAAAACTATATTTTATCATTTCACAAAAAGGAAGATAGGTAAATGTCAAAAGCAAGACCAAAGGAATAATTGTAAATGCTAAAATTATTATTGTCTGCTGTCCTTTTCTACTTTTCATCCATTGACCAAATGTTTTCTTTTTTGCTACCCTTACCTGTGCCATAGACTGTCCCTCCGTTTTTTATTCTTCCTAACCTAAACGAGCTCCCCTCGCTGTGTACGCATACTAGCGAAACGGGCAGGCAGATTTGACTCTACCTGCCCGATTACTTTATTAAGCTATAAAAACATTTGGCTAATTATTTCTGTTCGATACTATTTTGTTTTTGTGCCTCTGACCATTTCTTGTTCCATTCATTCATAATGTCATCAAAACCTTTATCTTTCTTAGCTGCATGCTCAACAATTGTAAGAACTTTATCATTACCACCATTGTTGACCATTAATTCTGAGTCTGCATTTAATGTATTTAATACATCTTCTTCACCGGATACGGATGGCTCATCTTCAATGAATGTAACATCTTTGAATTCTGAATAAGTTTCTGGAAGTGTATTATCGTTTGCTGCTACACCCATAGCTCCTTCATTATTTGCCCATCCAGATTTCTCAGTTAACCATTTTACAAATAACATTGCAGCTTTTTGATTATCAGCAGATGATTTTACATTAATACCATAGTTATAATCTCCGGCAGATACCGTATATTGTTTTCCATCTACGGAAATTGGGAATGGCATATAACCAACATCCTCTGGATGGTCGCCAGCAGCTTTCATCTGTGAATAAGCCCATGAACCAAGTGCCATACAACCAATCTTACCACTGTTTAACATTCCCTTGCTGCCTTCCCAGTCAGTTGTGGAGTAATCTTCTTCTGTTAAACCTTTATTAACTGCTTCGTATAAGAGTTTGTATACATTGTAAGGGCCAGTGCCGTTGCCTGGATCAGAGAATGGAGTTGCAGAATGAAGCAATGTCTGATTCATAAACTTAGCATCGCCTGTAGCAGTTACACCAATGTAAGCATCCCATGCACCAAGCGTCCATTTTGCTGCATAGTTTGTATATAATGGAGTCGCATCTGTCTTATCCTTAATTGCCTGAAGGTCATTAATAAATTCCTCTGGAGTCTTTGGAAGTTGTGTAATACCGGCTTTGTTAAATACAGCTTTGTTGTACACCATTCCTAATGCATTACCCATACAAGCAACACCATAACATTGTCCTTTGTATTCCCAAGCATTTGCATATTTTACTTGCTTTTTCATTGCTTCTGTCTCACCGTAAGGTAAGAAGTATGTAGATAACTCTTTTTTATCGACTGCTGGAATATACATGATATCGCCCCAGTCACCACCTTGCAAACGAACTAAAGCATTATTTGCAAAATCAGTATCTGATTCAACTTCAACTTTAATATCTGGGTAAAGTTTGTTAAAATCAGCTACATAGGCTTTCCAGTTCTTTCCTGGATAATCCTCTTTATCCATATCAGTTCTACAATTGTAAAAATGAATGGTAGTTTTTAAATCTTTAAAGTCTTCCCCTACTTTAATGTCAGCATAATTCAGCTTTTTCTCCTCAGCAGCTTTTGGCTGATCATTCTCCACCTTTTTAGTTGATGAGCTGCTACCACAACCTGTTAAAGCCGACGCAGCCATAACGACTGCTAACATAGTACCTAAAATCTTTCTGCTCCTCAAAATAACTCCTCCTTTTAAAAAACTAAGTTTGATTAATTAACTTAATTACATTATAATCTAATAAGTAATTTAATCATCAAATGTTCTTGCTATTAATCTACCATTCTTGATTATATTTGTAACTTTTATATACTTTGACGATTTTCGCATACAGTTTTTGTATATCTTGTACATATAGGAGGCCATTTATGAATTTCGAAACTTTATTAAATAAATCAGTATCAAAACATAAAATAGTTAATATAGACACTGAATTAAGCGTTTTAGTTCCAAACATGTACGAATGCCAAGATTCCATTCCTCAGACATTTTTAAAACTACTTGCTGGTGGTACGGCACACAGTAATTATCCATTCTCCTTCTCCTTTTCTCCCTTAAACTGCACGTTGCTTCTATATACACTTACCGGCAGCTGCAAACTTACCTCAAAACAATTTACGGGTACGATTGGCAAGGAAACAGCACTCCTTTTGGACTGTACCGAAGACTTTACTTTACAGTCCTCCGTATTGCCATGGAAGTTCAAGCTATTTTTTATTGATGGAAATGATTTAGCTGCATTTCATGCATTATGTCCTGAGTTTAGTAAACCATTTCAAGTCTTAGACCACTCCTCGCTTCAACAATACATATCAAAACTATCCGGCATCCCAGCCTTATACTCGGCAAACGATGCAATTATCATGCATAAAGCATTAACTGACATCCTCTGTGAACTCTATGAACCTTTCCTTCCTACTAAAGACACTTCCACACTTACTTCCATCCCCTCTTACTTAGTCGAACTTAAAAATTATTTAGATCAAAATTATCAGGCAAGCTTCCTTCTTAGCGATTTTGAAGATACCCTGAAAGTAAATAAGTACCGCCTATGTCGTGAATTTTCTAAGACATACGGGGTACCTCCACTACGCTACCTAAAGCAGAAACGTATCGAAATAGCAAAAGAAATGCTGCTTACCACAGATTATAATATCCATGAAATAAGCAGCATTGTTGGCTACGAAAATACAAATCACTTTATTAACTTATTTAAAAATAGTACCGGCCTGACTCCTAATGCATTTAAACAAACGGTACTGGCGACCCGATCTTCGTAGCACTTTCCCGTTCGATCAGCTTGCCGGCAACAACGACCCTTCCCGTTGTATAATTCTGATTTCTAATCTTATGTAGCAGGATATGAAGCGCATGTTTTGCCATTTCTCCCATATCGATTGCATAGGTCGTTAGTCCAATCGTCATAAATTGTTCCGTGATAAAGTCGTCGAATCCTACCACTGATATATCCTCCGGAACTCGATATCCAGCTTCATTCAGCTTTCGGATCATATAGCTGGCTGCTAGATCACAGTTACAAAAGAATGCAGTCGGCATCTCCTCTGGAAGCTGAAATTTATTATCCCGATCTAACATACTGGACTCGCGGTCACGATCATCAATAAACCATGTATCCTTCCACTCAACTCCATGTTCCATCAATGACTTTAAGTATCCTAAAAAACGTTCATCAATGCTGGCAGTTACAAGCCTTGTGCCAACAAATCCGATCTTTCTATGCCCTAATGAGAATAGATAGTTGGTCATCTGATATCCACCATGTAAATTATCAAATACAACGGAATCGGAACTGCAATCCATATTGGACGTATCGATTTCAACATAAGGAAGTCGTAAATTGCCAGTTAAGAAATCATCGTATTTTTTCTTAAACGTACCCATTATGATCAATCCGTCTATCTTCTCTTCCTGCACGATCTGAGGTATTTTGCAGGCAAGCTCATCCTCAGCATTGACTACTTCTAAAATTACAAAACTTTTTTTCTTTCTTGCTTTCTGTACGATGTCTTGATATACCTTCCAATAAAAGGACTGATTTTCGGATAAATATTTTTCAGCAACGATAATGCCTAGGACACAGCTTTCTTTCTGCTCTGTAACCTTCGCCTTTGCCTTTTTTTCATATCCCATTTCCACTGCAGAATCGAGGATCTTATGCCTTAACTCTTCACTTACGCCTTTTTGTCCTGATAATGCCTTTGAAACGGTTACTATGCTAACGCCCATCTTGGTTGCGATATCTGCCATCTTTACTGTTCTGCTCATTTCTCTCCACCTTGGCTCTCATTCAATTATTTCGTTTTACTATCATTTAACATTGTCTCTAATATCTTCTTTGCGTTTTCATTTTGCTTTGTGTTGCTGGTACATCCGATGACTGGATTTTTTAAAGTCCCAGCTACCTCTTTATATTGGGTACTGTCCTTAATTTTAATTCCATATGGCAGAATATCTCCCTTGCCTGTCTCCTGATCTTCAAAGGAAATTTCGTCACTGTCCTTGTAACCAGCCGTATACATTAGCTTTGCCTTATTTATTTCCAGCTCTTTGGCATCCATTACCTGATTTAAATCCTGCATAAATCCATATGCTGCTAACTGCTTATAAGTATCCTCTGCTGCTACGATTAGATCTACCTGTCGCCCGCTTAGATATACCTCTAATTTATGTATGCCGTCTTCTGAAGTATAAAATGAGTCATCGACCATTACCAAAGCATGCTTGTCTTCATTTCCCAGCTCTTCTTTTAATCTCTCTTCTAACTCTTTTACTGCTTGCTCGTCTAGAACGTCATCGATACAAGCCACATAGAGTATCGTTTGGTCCTTATGTAAAATACTAAAACAAAGGTATCCAATCATGGCAATTGCTGCTAGGATACACAGGGCTTTGACTAAATAATAATCTCTAAAATATACAAGCTTTTGTTTTCCACTAAGTGTTTTCCAATTGTTCTCCTGTACTTTCATTTTCCCTCACTTTTCCACTTTTTCTTTCTGATAAAAGTATAGCTTTTTAACCAAATCATGTCAATGTATTAACTTAAATGAAGATGTTTTTTAGCATCTTTTTACCTAAATTATTTTTGTATAAATATTATCTAAAAAGGTCTTGACCTTCTGTCTATGTCAAGGTTTATGATACTTTTAGAACCGGTTCTTAGTAAATGAATAAGGAGGGATTTGATGTTTACCATCGGTGAGTTTTCAAGATTATGCTGTATCTCTGCACGCATGTTACGTCATTACGATGCAATTGGCCTGCTGCATCCCAAGTCATCCGGGCTAGAAAATGGCTATCGATATTACGATCGTTCCCAGCAATTTGAAATCGAAAAAATAGAACGCTTAAAAGACTATGATTTTACATTGGAAGAGATTAAAGTACTGATGCCTCTTTCTAAAGAGGAATTAACCAAGCAATTAACGTTACAACTTCCAAAACTGCTTGCAAAGAAACAGCATTATGAAGAAATGATTCATCGATTGGAAGCAGAACTCTCTCATAAGGAGGATTGTTCTATGAAGAAGTATCATGTTATTACCATGTCACAAAAACAGCAAAATGTATTATTTATCAAGCGTATGGTGAATGTGTACAGTTCTGATTTTCATCAACTGGCAAAAGATTTACAGGAGAAATTAGAAAAAGAAGGGCTTACACGTACTGGTCCTATCCAGATCTGCTACCTTGATCCTGAATTTAATCCTGAGCATGCCATGGTTGAGATGCAGGTTGAGGTCAGCAGTAACGGTGCTGATGTGAAAGTAATTCCTGAGAATCTATGCGTGACCACAATCCATACCGGACCTATGGCAGAGATTCCTCATGCCTACCAGGCCATCTTAAGGTGGATGGATGAGCATCCTGAATATAAACTCAATGGATCAAGTTTTGAACGGATGATTAAAGATGAACATATGGTGGAGTCTGATGAAGAATTAGAGACGGCTGTGTTGTTCCCTATTGAGTTGAAATAAATAGTTTTAGAGAACAAAGTGTGTGTTCCACACACTCTCGCGTCTTAAGTTCTTTACAAGGAACACACACTTTGCTCGCGCCGAAGGGGAATGTCGCTGTTTTTT
>JAUNRX010000171.1:0-4224 GCA_030539495.1 bacterium
AAACGCTTCGTTCCATGGGGAGGAGAACTCCATGAAACGAAGCGCATAAGAAAAAGTAGGGTGTTGAGTAAAACTTATAATAAACTTAGTTTTGAGGAGCAGTAACTTCGTTTAACTTAATATTATCGATCGTTACTGTATGTGGAACTGTAATCTGAACGCCATCTACGCTTCCCATAGAAATGCTTAGGATCGTAGATAGATCCGTCTTACTTGTCATTTGGAACGTAGTTGTAAACGTCTTGAACTCATTGGTCAGTTCAATAACCTGCGTTCCAGAGTAAGGTGTCCAGTCATTGTCGCTGGAACCATCTCGTTGTAATGCGTACATGATTTTTCTGGTTATCGTTGATTTTGCATCCAGACTAATCGTATACCATTTCCCATTTTCAAGGCTGATATTATTTTGTTTCAATTGGATCTTCCAATCAGCGTCGCCGGTATCCTGGATATCGAAGGCAGCAGCATTGTTTTCATGCTGTCCATCCACACTGTAGGTTACGCTGCTTGAGATACTGGAGTCGGTAAAGACTTCAAAGCCGCTAAATCCATTGATAAAATCACCATTGATCAATAAGCCGTCTTCTTGGATGCGGACATTATCAATATAGGCAGTGCCAGCTGCGCCAAGCAAGAACTGTAGTTTTGCCGTAGTAAGGCCATCTTTAGTAGTGAAGGTATACTTATAAGTTGTCTTTTGTTTCGTAAGGGTAGTTTTAAAGGTTTCTCCGGCAAGCAATGTCTTAATTACCTTGTTTGTATCGGAATAAGCATCAAAGTAGAGCACATAGGTCTTATTACCGGCAAGGGCAACAGGATCTTGGGTAACAATGACTTGCTCTGGAGTAGATGCTACATTAGGAACAAATACTTTTAATTCACGGACATTATTCGTATTTGTTACAGATACGATGGCATCTTTACGTAAGGATTGAATGGTCCAGTAATCTAAACGGTTGCTGCCTTCTTGGAATTCTCCATTATAAATGTAGTTTCCATCTGGAAGCAGTGTTTTGACTTCTTCTGGAATCTCCGCCTTACCGATCTTTTCAACTCTGACATTGGTAATAGAAACATCAGCAGTGGAGTTTTGATTACCAAGGTTGAATTCTACCCTTCCATTTGCATCGGAAGCATTAGTCATATCAAATTCATAAGCATAGTGTTTTTGTTCTGTCGTCAATGCAACAGAAGTATCATTAAAATAGCGGATATATCCGTTATCAGGACCGGAGATATCTGCAATCATGGTACGAGCCTCAGAAGCAGAAGCGTCAAAACTTAATCGATACCGATAGCCTTTTTCCATAGGGAGGTTAGGCTGTACGACTTGAACACTATAGTCAAGCTCGCCACTGTTTATTGTAGTGATATGTAATGCATTGTCTTTGATTATAGCAGCAGCATCTCCGTTACCTGCGAGGAGGAAGCTCCAGTCTGTTGCATCAGATAAGCTTTCATTTAATGAGAAGTTGCCATTTACAATATAGTTTCCTGTTTGATCCGGATTACGAAATGTCTGATTGATAACTGGTTTCTTTACGTTTTCGTCGTAATTCTTTTTCTGATATACTTTAACATAATCAACTAATAATTGAGCGTTTTCACCAAATTCAGTAGTCTCGTCAGGAGATCCGGGCCAGTCACCGCCGACTGCTAAATTTAAGATCAGATAGAAGTCTTGATCAAATGGTGCTGGATAAGTAACTTCGCCAAATCCGGTTTTCTTTGTAAACCAGTCATTTACGGTGTTAAAAAGAATTCCATCTACATAGAAACGAATTTCGCTTGGTTCCCATTCGCAAGTGTAGGTATGGTATCCGCTTGCAAAGTCAGAGGCTGGCAACGTATAGCTTCCTTGTTTCTGAGTATGAGGTTCACCGAAATGAAGAGTTCCGTAGGTTGTGTTTGTCTGATGCCCAAGCACTTCCATAATGTCAATTTCACCGCATTTTGGCCATTGTCCATACAGATTTTCATTGGTTGGCATCATCCAGATGGCAGGTAAGAATCCTTTTCCACTTGGAGCTTTTGCTCGGATCTCAAACTTGCCATATTTGTAATCATGTTTTCCTTGAGTATTAATTCTACCGGAAGTGTAGTGGGCTCCTGTTTCATCTTCTGTCTTAACGGCCTGGATTACCAGATGTCCATCTTTTACATAAGTATTTTCCTTGGAGTCCGTATACTGTTGCCATTCATGGTTTACCCAGCCTGGCTCATGTAATTCGTAATTCCAATCTTTTGTGTTAAGTTCCGTACCATCAAAATTATCCTGCCAAACAAGAGAGTAGTTATTGTCATCCTTATCAGGTTCCGGCTTCACAGGAGGAGTGACTGGAGGCTTAGGTGCTGGCTTTTGGATGACAACCGTACAGACTGCAGATTTGTTACTTCCATCAGTTGTTTTTGCAGTAATTTTAACGGTTCCGACTTTCTTTAATGTTACCTTTCCTTTGCTGTCTACTGTTGCAAGAGACGTATTTGAGCTGGTGTATTTTAATGCCTTCGTAGTGGCATTGGAAGGAGTCACCTTTGCATTAATATTAAAGGAGCTTCCTACTGTCTTCTTAACCGTTGTCTGAGCTACGGTAACCTTTGTTACAGGAGTTCCAACAATTAGTTTAACCGTTGCCTTCTTCTTGCTCCCATCAGCAGCTTTTACTGTAATAATAGCACTGCCAGATTTCTTTGCAGTTACAACGCCTTTGCTGTTTACACTGAGCACCTTGGAATTGGAGCTTGTATAAGCTAACTTCTTATTGGAAGCATTGGATGGTGTTACCGTTGTCTTAATGGTATAGTGTTTTCCTTTTGCAAGAACCATGTTTTGCATGGATGGTGCAGTAATCTTGATCTTGCTTACCGGAATAACGACCTTAACCGTAAGGACCGCCTTTTTCTTGCTTCCGTCTTTTGCAGTAACTGTAATCTTTGCAGTTCCCTTTTTTTTAGCAATCAGCTTGCCTTTGGAATTAACAGAAACTACTTTGCTATTAGAACTTTTGTAGCTGACCTTCTTGTTGCTTGCCTTGGAAGGCGTTACCTTCACTTTCAGGCTGTAAGTCTTCCCAACAGGGAGTGTAAGCGACTTAGCAGCAGGTTTTGTGATGGCAACTTTGCTGACATGTACCTTTTTCTTTGCACTTGCTGTAGTCCCATTTACAAATGGAAGTATGAAAATGGCGAGCAGCAATGTCAGAAGTGTTACTACGACTTTCTTCCGTGAATTTTTCATTCGAAATCCCCTTTCTTGTTTTGCATTGGTATCACTTGAAACACAATTAAAATTTATCATTTGGGGAGTAAGAATTATATCAAATATTTCTTCTTTCTATCAAATTTTTCTGATATGATAAAGAAAATGAAAATGGTAGTATTTTGAATGTTTTGGGAGGTTAAAAATGAAAAGTGAAAGTACAGATACACAGCTTCTTAAATCCCTTTTTTCACAAAGAGAATACCATCAGAGCCATCTTCCTTATGAAAAAGAACTTCGTTTTTACGAGGCGGTAAAAGAGGGAGATATTGAATTACTAAAAGAAATTATGGTTCCGCTAGATAATGCCAGATTGGGTGTGCTTTCCAAACATCCGCTTCGCAATCTGCAGTATCATCTTACAATTACGATTGCATTTATTACAAGATTTTGTATCGAAGGCGGCATGGAAATAGAGACAGCATATACACTAAGTGATGTGAATATAAGAAAATTAGACCGTTGCAGAGATACGTCGGAAGTCTCCAAACTTCATCAGGAAGTTGTAATGGACTACGCTTTGCGTATGCAGAAGATTCATTTAGAGAATAGCAACTCGTTAATCGTTACGAAATGCATTGATTACATATATAAAAACTTACATGACCCGATTACAATTGATGAGCTTGCAGCCTATACCCGCAAGAATCCTACCTACCTTTGTCAAATCTTTAAGCAGGAAATGAATATTACCATTGCAAAGTTTATTCGTGGGAAACGGATTGAAGCAGCGAAGAATATGCTGCGATATTCAGATTACTCTTCGGTGGATATTTCAAATTATCTGTCCTTTAACTCGCATAGCCATTTTATCAGCGTATTTAAGAAAAATACAGGAATGACGCCAAAAGAGTATCGGAAACAGTACTATCGATCTAAGTGGAAGTAGCGTTTTTTTGAAAAAATCAGTGCCAATTATTAGTTTGGTTTAAATTGCAAACTGCCCGAAAAAAATGTCAAGAATA
>JAUNRX010000171.1:4324-6105 GCA_030539495.1 bacterium
ACAAGGAAAAGACCAGCAGATTAATTAGATAGACGATTAAAAGACAAGATGATATGATAGAAATAATTATAAAAATGTGATAAAAGGAGATACATAATTATGCACAATACAGCAGAGGAATTACAACAACAATTAGAAGGGATGCAGATATATAAATCCTATCAACATAGATTAGCTTCCATCAGGGAAGAAATCAGAGTATTACGTAGCCAGCTTCTTGCACTAGAAGATTCATGCAAGAAAGAAGATCAGGACGTAGAAGAGTTAAAGAAATCCGGATTGCAGGCGTTTTATCTTAAGGTGCGTGGAAAATACGAGGAGACCATGGACCGAGAAATCTTAGAAGCAGCAGCGGCTAAAGTAAAATATGAGAATAAGCAGTTTGAGTTGGAGGATGCCCAGAAACGAGAGTATTCCTTACAAGTAGAGGCGATGCAATACTGTAAATGCGAAATGAATTACAAAAACTTATATGAGCGAAGATTACAGGAGTTGCTTGCAGAGGACAATGGAGCAAAGGTTGAACTTTTAGACTATAAATCGAAGCTGACAAACAGTGAGCATAACAAAAAAGAATTAAAAGAGGCAATTACGGCAGGCCGACGAGTAAAAAGCGAGCTGGAGCGAGTAGAGCAAAGCTTAGACAGTGCAAGAAGCTATGGAACATGGGACATCATGGGCGGTGGCTTGGTTGCAGATGCAATGAAACATTCCAGTTTAGATGATGCGAAAAGCAGATTACGTACGGTTCAGAGCCTAATGAGAGAGTTTCGAACAGAACTTGCCGATGTAAGAATGAGTTTTGATATTCAGATCAATACTGACGGATTTGCAAAATTTGCTGATTTTTGGTTTGATGGATTATTTGCTGACTGGAATATGCAAAATAAAATTAATGATGCAAGAAATAATGTTATCACATCCAAACAAAAAGTAGAGAGTATAATCCATCGATTAGAGCAGCTTCATCGACAAGAAGAGAGTGCAATCCATGAGTATCAACGCAGAATTGATGATATTGTTAATTCAACAAAATAGGTCGTGTTTGCAAGTGCGTGTCAATTATAAAACGTGTATGGAATAGTATGGAGTAATGACTGAAAAGAAAGCTGCACGCTGTATTTATTATTTAGTATGCCAGTGCTGATTGTCTGGAAGATTTACCGCAAAATAAGATATCACATACCAATCGATGATTAACAGATATTATTCAATCGAATTGTATAAACGAAGGATTCCTTGGCAATACTAAACATGTAAGAACTTCTATTATTGTCATGAAAACAGAATAAAGAAAAGAGACGGTAGTTACCAACGAGTAATTACCGTCTTTTTTCTTTATAGGAAATTACGTCGCAATCCCCTGTAAAGCAAAAAAACACTGATATTCCCCTTTGGCGCTGGCAAAGTGTCCTCCCCTGCCCTCATGAATGAGGGCAGGGGAGGTGAGAGTGTCAAGCACACTTTATTCTGTGTAGGATTAGGGTGTCAAAAGGCTATTTGTTTGTGAACGTTTGGGCATATATCAAATTACTAGCTTCAAAATACCCAAAATCATAAGTTAAAAGTAAAGAAATAAGGTGGTTTTGGCATATACAAGAATAAGTAGTTGAGAATGCCCACGAAATTTGTCAAAGTCTGGGCATATGAAAGTGAAAAATCTATATATGCCCAAAACCTCACAAATTCTTTTGAAATAGTGGGAAAATTGGGCAAAAACGGCCAACAAATTTCATATATGCCCAAAGGCTTGCGCCCCTAGTTTCGGCACGGTAAGGTGC
>JAUNRX010000172.1 GCA_030539495.1 bacterium
TTATTATTTAGAATTTTCAAGGTTGTTTCACTGTTCAGTTATCAATGTTCTGTTTTGTCGTTCTTGCTGAGCGACTTGTTTAGTTTATCATGTCTTTCGACATCTGTCAACTGTTTTTTCAAGTTATTTTCAAACTTTTCATTGAATTGTATCTCGTTTTGACACAATTTCTTGCTGACTTATTTAGTTTACCACTTTATAGTATATAAGTCAACAGAAAGTTTGCATATTATTCATTTTATTTTTCTTATAAATTCAATACTTTCTCTAACTAGACATTATTAAAAAGAGGGAGTTAGAAATTGTCGATACAATTCCTAACTCCCTCTTTTCAGGTTCTATACTCGTTCTGCTGCTAAAATATTCTCTTCTAATAATGTAAGGTTCTTTCGGATTAACTTACAACGCTGTTCTACACATTTTACAGAACGGTGTGGATCAGATGATGTATTGAATACATAATCAATTAACTTATCTACGGTAGTAGTCGCAACATGCATTCTAGTATCGGAAGATGCGTAATAGATATAGACGTCACCATTATCTCTTGCAATTGCTCCATTTGTAAATACGACATTGGATACATCTCCAACACGTTCATTTCCCAAAGGTGCTAAAAATAGTCCCGAAGGTTCTGCAATCACCTTTGATGGATTATTTAAATCTGTAGCAAAACAGTATAATACATAGCGTAAGCCTGCTGCAGTGTTCCTTACTCCATGGGCAATATGTATAAATCCTCGTTCTGTCTTAATTGGAACTGCACCAGCACCGTTCTTTGACTCCGTTATTGTATGATAGATACGCTTACTGATAATCTTCTCTTCATCAATTACCGCATGACAGATATCATCACATAATCCAAATCCAATTCCACCACCACTTCCGGTCTCAATAAAGTCATCCATTGGTCTTGTATAAAAGGCATATTTCCCATCCACAAACTCTGGATGAAGTACTACGTTTCTTTGTTGTGGTGAATGAAGCGTCACCAGATTATCAAGACGCTCCCATTGTTTTAAATCCTTTGTTCTTACAATTCCTGCGGCTGCTACTGCGGCAGATAAATCATTCGAAGAAATATCCTTACTCTCTGAACAGAACACACCATAGATATAGCCGTCCTCATGTTTCGTCAGGCGCATATCATATACATTGGTTTCCTCCTTACATGTATCTGGCAATAGAATTGGATAGTCCCAGAAGTGAAATCCATCAATTCCAGTCTCACTTTCTGCTACTGCAAAGAAAGACTTACGGTCATTCCCCTCTACCCTAGCTACTAAATAGAACTTCCCATTTAATTCAATGGCACCTGAGTTAAGTACTGCATTTACGCCTAACCGTTCCATAAAGTATGGATTTGTTTCTTCATCCAGGTCATATTTCCAAGTCAATGGAATATGCTCTCTTGTCAATACAGGGTCAACATAACGATCAAAGATTCCATTATAACTGTCTGCCTTCTTATTCTTTTTTGCAATTAATGCATTCTGTTTCTCTAGTTCTTTGTAGTACTGTTTGTGCACTGGCATACCTTTTCCTCCTTATCTTGAAGACGTCTCATTACTTCCATACACATACGGCCATTATGGTAAGGGCATTTCCAAGGCTCTACAATTGGCTTCGTCTTATCTGGAGTCCGGTCTGCATTTAACTGCCAGAACCACTCGGAATTCTCTCTATGGTCTACCAGATAGACTTTAATATAGTTCCATATATTCGTGGCAGCTTCCAGATACTCTGGCCTATTTTCCTTTTGGAAACCATTAAGGAAACCAACAACGCCCTCTGCTTGTACCCACCAGATACGCATTGTATTATCTACTCCGTTTTCGCACTCATTTAAAATAGAATGATCCACATAGGCACGATCATAAATATGTTGTCTTAATGCATTTGTAATTCTTGACATTCTATCTGTCAGTTCCTTATCTTCTAACAAATCACATCCATAATCAATCAGCCAGGAAGTCTCTATGTCATGACCATAAGAATGTAAATCAATTAATGTATTCCAGTTACGGTCAAAAAACACTTCCTGTCGTTGTAACTTCGGATTATATACCTTAATCTCAAAAATAGATAAAATCCATTTTAAACTATTCTTTACTTCTTCAGACTTACTAGCTTCGTATAATCTTGTATATCCTTCAAATACATGAAGCAGCGTATTCATTGTCTTCTCTGCCATAACTCCATTTTCGGAAAGCTTTTCATTGCTTACCGGTTCAAAAGCTTCATCAAATGCTTCTAAGTACCCTTGCTCATCTTTACACTTGGTTTCAATTAAATGATATAGTTCCTTCGCCAAGGATAACGCCTGCTCATTTCCACTTGCCTGATAATATGCAGATAACGCATAAATTGCAAATGCCTGGTTATATGTATGTTTCAATGTTTCTTCTGGCTTGCCATCATAGGATACCGACCAGAATACCCCTCCATTTTTATGGTCATAACATGCATTTACTAAAAAGTCATAGGCATGATTCGCTTCCTTTAGTAATGATTCATCTTTCAACATCATATAAGCATTGGAAAAGAACCAAAGAATTCTACTATTTAAAATGCATCCCTTTGTTGCATCTTTATGTAATTGTAAATCAAAATCATAGTAACCATAATATCCACCATGCTCCTCATCCCTTAATCCTTTCCAAAAAGGAATGATATGATTTACTAAATGCTCCTTTACTTCCTCATATAACATATTGACTCCCCCTTAGCTTATCTACGCCCTACTTCTGTATCTGACTCCGTAACTCTGCTATGGTCTTTAATATAGCTTACTACTTCATCAACAGTAGTAAATGCAAGTCCTACATAGGTATCAGCTGCTCCATAATAGATTGCGATTCTTCCTGTCTTGGAATCATGGATGGTTGCACATGGGAACGTTACATTTGGAACAAATCCTCTCTCTTCATACCATTCTTCTGGAGTTAACAAGAATGTGGAACAACGATATTTTACAATAGAAGGATTATCTATATCTAAAATTGCGCCTCCTATGCTGTATACAAATCCATTACATGTACTGGATACTCCATGGTAGAACAAAAGCCATCCTTCGCTTGTTTCAATTGGCGCTGCACCTCCACCAATCTTAACAGACTCCCACCATTCTGCGGATCTTCCCATTACATGTCTATGTTTGCCCCAATAAGTAAGGTCTGGGCTTTCAGATAAAAAGACATCTCCAAATGGAGTATGACCACTATCACTAGGTCTCGATAACAATATATAATTTCCATTTACCTTACGTGGGAATAATACTGCGTTACGGTTAAATGGAATAAATGGATTCTCTAATCTTACAAATGTCTTGAAATCTTTGGTCTTTGCCATACCAATTGCTGCACCATAGAAATCCTGACACCAGATAATATAATAAGTATCTTCTACCTTAACTAATCTTGGATCATATGCATAACGTGGCATAAAGGAGTTGCCTTCTTCATCTACAAAAGGAATTTTCTGTTGTTCGAAGTCCCAATGGATTGCATCCTTGCTTTTCCCTAAATATATGTATGGTATTCCGTTTGTCTGTTCGCCTCTGAATACCCCAATAAATCCATCTTCATAAGGCATAACTGCGCTATTAAATATTCTTGCTACTCCATCGATTGGATTTCTTCCTATAATCGGATTTTCCTTATAGCGATACACTGGTAAGCTGCAATGATCCTCGCCATCTCTTTCCTGCCATGGCATATTAGGTACTTCTGGTCCAATGATTTTTACTTGACTCATATGATTGTATCCTCCCATTTCCATTTTTATTAACTTAATTTTTGCTTTTATGTAGCTTAATTTAATCTTTATTTAAGCATACATTTAACTACTTTATTTGTCAAGTATTGGTAATTATTTAATGAAAAGAAACATGCTCTGCGAATTTCTCTCATTATTGCAACAGTCTCCAGGGTAATGCTAGCATCACTTTAGCTCGTTGTTCACATAAATAAAAAAAGAGCCCACTTTAACTAAAGTAAACTCTTTACACTATTTCGAATTAACATGGATCCTTCCACCATTCGCATTCCATAATGAAGTCCCGGATTTTTTATCCGCTTGCTTAAGGTATGAAAGCTTTCTTTGGCTAAACGATAAGTATCTACGTCATAAGTCGTTAGGTTTTTACTAATAAAAGAAGAGTAGGTAAAATTATCATAGCCTACAATAGAAATATCGTTAGGGACTTCATAGCCAGATGCAGCTAACTCCTCAATCAACATTTCTGCAGCAAGGTCGCAGTTACATACAAATGCTGTCGGCATATGATCCGGCAGGTGAATCTCCATTCTTCCCTCTTTTAAATCACGGTCTGAAATCAGCCAAGATGCTTCCTGTTTAATTTCACTCTCCAACATTGCTTTTTGATATCCTAAATATCTATCCATAATACTGCTGGTAGCTTTTATATTTCCTACAAATGCAATTTCTTTATGTCCATTTTTAATTAAGTATTTAGTCATTCGGTACATTCCATAGAAATTATCCGATACAACAGAGTCACATTCTATACTTTCTTCATAAAAATCTATAAATAGCATTGGTACTGTATTTCTTTTCGCCAGCTCTTGTAAATACTCTTTATTTAATCTGCCGATTACTGCAAGCCCATCTATTTTATTCTCATTGATCAAAGCAGGCATAACTTTGTCTTGTTCTTGATCTATCGTAACTACTTCCAACATGGTAAATGACCCTTTTTTTGATGCAGCACGTACAAGTTTCTGATATAACTCCCAATAAAATGATGTTCTCCCACCTAGATATCGTTCGGATACAATAACTCCTATATTGTAGCTTTCACTTTTTATCTCCGGCTTTTCACTCGGTATATTTTTTATGTATCCCATTTCATTAGCTTTCTGCTCTATACGTTTTCGTAACTCCTCACTAACCCCTTTTCGTCCTGCCAATGCATTTGATACTGTTACAATACTTACTTCAAGCTCTCTTGCTATATCCGATAATTTCACAGACTTTCCCATAATTAAGGCCTCCTGACTTTATCTATTGTTCTTTATAATATAAAATTTAAATAAGAAAGACAATCTCCTTTATTTAAACTTTACCGTTCTTTCTACTTATCTAAACGTAAATGATAAAAATACTGTACAACTGGATGCTTCTCATTGATCTGTTGTTCCATTTTTCTGAGTCGGCTCTTCCCAACTCTTCGATCTATAATTGCAAATACATTTAAAAGAATATGATCACTGGCTAAGCTAGAGTCAATGGATGATGTCAGAAATGTATTCGCTTCCTCAAAGAAGTTTGACTTACTAAGTATTGTCTGTTCCACAAATATGCTCTTTGCTATTGCTTGCGCTTTTCTTTTCTTTAAAATTACAGGAATACGTTCGTCAGGAATATTCTTTCCTTCCTTCTCTTTAAATGCCTGTATTTCATCGGGGGAAACATGTGCTACACTCTCATAGTCCTTATATATTTCCTGTTCTGTCTCATACCATCTGATATTATATTTTGTAGTATTCATTGCAAATACTTCATTTTTATCCACTGAAAGATAACAGCTTCCGGCCTTATCCTTTATATATTTGTAACTAGATGCCCTGTACTCTACTCGTCCTTCTAGATCTGGGCTCATAAAACTTTGTAATTGCTGTTTCACTTTACTCCAAGTTGCCATATCTCTAACCTCTGTTCTAGATGTGTTACCTTTGTAACCTTTTGCATCTAATTATTCTGATGTCTCTACTATAACTAATTTTTCGACTGTTATCCACTAAAACTTTTTATTTTAGCAGGTCTATGCACCTTTTTACTAGTATTCGTGGATTTCTTTATATTAATGTGGATTTTATATATGAAATTTATATTTTATGTAGATTTATACTGTTATGAAAATATAATTAAGAAGATCATAGAAGTGATCTGAGATAAGAGGAAAATAGGTTTTATATTATCTTATGTATTCTTATGTAAATAAAGATAGAGACAAAAAAATAGAACTGTTCTTCAACAGTTCTTTTCTTGTACATTCAAAACTACACATTGCTTACGAATTATTTCAGAATCTATTTGATTA
>JAUNRX010000046.1 GCA_030539495.1 bacterium
CTGGATGAAAGCCTGATTTCATCCAAAGCTTGTCGACTTTGTCGACAAGCTGAAACGCCCTGAGAAATCAGGACGTTTTTCCAAGCAATTACGCTTGTTGTAATTCTTCTAATACTTCTTTGATTAATACACGTTCGTCCATGTCATGTTTTACACCTTGGATTTCTTGGTATGTTTCATGACCTTTCCCTGCAAGAACGATGATATCACCTTTCTTTGCATGTTCGATACTGTATTTAATCGCATCTTTACGATTTTCAATGGCAATGTATTCACCATCTGCTTTTTTCACACCAGTGATAATGTCTTCCATAATATCTTTTGGTTCTTCAAATCTTGGGTTATCGCTTGTTACGATTGTAAGATCGGATAACTTAGAAGAGATTTCACCCATTTCAAAACGTCTGGAGCGAGCACGGTTACCACCACAGCCGAATACAGTTACAATTCTTCCTGGATTGTACTCACGAATTGTTGTAAGTAGGCTTTCTAAACTCATTGCATTATGAGCATAATCAATCATTAATGTAAAGTCGTTGCTTACCGGAATTAATTCTACACGACCTTTTACATGAACAGTCTTTAATACTTTACTGATTACAGAATGGTCTACGTTGAAGTTTTGTAACGTAGAAATTGCAGCTAAAGAATTGTAAACACTGAATTTACCAGGTACGTCTACTTCAAAATGATCATTTACTTTACCGGATACATCAAATGCAATACCGATTACACCATTTTCATTTACTAAGGAAACATTGTCTGCCTTAATATCTGCTGGCTTGTTAAGACCGTAAGTTGTTACGTCACAAGTACAGCCTTCAATCATTTTTTCTGCATGTTCATCATCAATATTGAAGATACCATGTTTACATTGTTTGAATAATAATTGTTTACAACGTAAATAATCATCGAAGTCTTTATGTTCGTTTGGTCCGATATGATCTGCCTCAAGATTTGTAAATAGACCATAATCAAAGGTGAAACCGGAAACACGGTGTAACATAAGTCCTTGTGAAGAAACTTCCATAACGACATGTGTACAGCCTTCTTCTACCATTTTAGCGAAGTATTCTTGCACCATGTAGGATTCTGGAGTTGTATTTGCTGCTGGGATATGCGTTTCGCCGATAATTGTTTCAATTGTTCCAATTAAACCAGTTTTAAATCCAGCACCTTCTAAGATAGACTTGATCATATAAGTAGTGGTAGTCTTACCTTTTGTTCCTGTAATACCGATCGTTGTTAATTTTTCAGCTGGGTTACCGAAGTAAGCTGCACTGATACATGCTAATGCAAGTCTTGCATCTTTTACTTTGATTACGGTTACGCTTTCATCAACTTCTACATCGTCTTCTACAACGAGTGCAGTCACGCCTTTTTCTACTACTTGGTTTACAAATGTATGGCCGTCTACTACCGCACCTTTGATACAGATAAATAAGCCGTTTTCTGTGGCTTTTCTAGAGTCATAGCTAACTGTGGAAATCTCTTTGTCTGCATTTCCTGTGATACTTACGACTTCAACTTTTTCTAATAATTTATTTAATAACATGATGAACACGTCCTTTCGTCTGTTGCATTTTTAAGCATTTTAAGCATTCTTAGCAATTATATTATAATTCGCCTTCAAATACAATAGTTGCTGGTCCTGTCATGAATACGTGTTTTGTTTCCCTATCATAACGGATTAATAAATCTCCGCCTAGTAAATGAACGGTAACGCTGTCATTTAAGTAGCCTCTGCTAATTCCTGCTACTGCACTTGCGCAAGCGCCTGTACCACAGGCAAATGTCTCACCGGAACCGCGTTCCCAAACTCTCATATTAATGGTATCGCGATCAATTAATTCGATAAATTCTACATTGACACCTTCTGGGAATGCACTATCTTTTTCAATTACCTTTCCAACACTTTCCACTGGAGCCTCTTTGGTAGATTCAATAAATAGAATCGCATGTGGATTTCCTACATTCACACTTACTAACTCAATTTCATCACTTCCAGCGTTAGTTGCCGGATTGGTTGCTAATTTATTCAAAGTGATTGGATGACCTTCCACTGCTTTTACAACAACTGGGGCTTCCACTTTGATTTCTCCCATGTCTACGGTAGCAGAACTCATTTTCCCGCCCTCTACCTGTAAATCTAAGTACTTGATACCACTCTTTGTCTCAATTGAGATTTGTGTTTTATCTGTTAATCCTTTATCATAAACAAATTTTGCTACGCAACGGATTCCATTTCCACACATCATTCCTTCGGAACCATCTGCATTGTACATTGCCATTCTAAAATCGGCTACATCAGAAGGTTTAATTAAGATTAGACCATCCGAACCAACGCCAAAATGACGATCACTTACCTGGATTGCTAGTTCCCCTGGATTTTCAACTGTTTCCTCAAAACAGTTCACGTAAACATAATCATTTCCACAACCATGCATTTTTGTAAATTTCATAAAAACACGCCTCCTCAATTTTTTGTAATTTCATAGTTATTATAGTATATCCAAGCGCAATTGAATACAACCAGCTACAAATAGGTTCACATTTTTTACAAGATATAAAAAAAGAGATAGCATTTTTTACATACTATCTCTAATAATTGCTTGTATTTACTTCAAAATGGCTATTGCATATGGAGGCAAAGTTACATTTTCACCATCTACCGTCACTTCTTCTCCATTTACCGTCAAGTAACCCTGTATTCCGCTATATCCCAAGTCTTTTTTATTTAGAAGGACTTGTTTCGTATCCTTTGATAAATTATATAGCAGAACAAGCTTGCTTTCATTGTAGACTTTTGTAATCGCTGTAATATTTTTGTCCGTTACACTATCGATCTTTTCGATCTTTCCTCTTGCGATTTCCGGATTTTCATTGCGAATACGAAGGGCACGCTTATAGTAATTATAAATAGAATTGTCATCCTGCTGCTGTTTCTTAGCCGATTCAAAATGATTTTCCTGCTTTTCCATTGTAGGTGGACCTACGGTCATGCCAAGTCCATCATCGTTCCAGTACATAGGGGCACGTTTATTGGGATCCGTTCCGCTTCCGGTCATCCCGATTTCTTCTCCATAATACGTAAACGTAGTTCCTGTCATCATAAGATTCATTCCTGCTGCCAGCTTGATTTTTTCCGGCGTATAGCTTAAGAAACTTGCTGCACGTACCGTATCATGGTTGGTAAAAAACTCTGCATCAATGGCATTCTTATTTACCCGTTGGATATTATTCTGAATACGAACCATATCATCTGCAAATGCCATTCCATCTCCTGCTAATAAGTTACTTGCAATGGCTCCATCGATTTGAGAAAAATCAAAGTTGAACATGCTATCTACATTGCTTCGGTAATATTGGATGACCGTATAGAAATCCTGCCATGCTTCTGCAACCACATAGGAATTTTTCTTCTTGCTATGAACATAATCGGAAATAAATCCTACCATTTCCGTATTCTGCTCTGTTCCTCCAGAATAGTATTCTTTTACACCATCAAGACGGAAACCATCAATTCCAAATGCCATCCAATAATCGATTATTTTCTTAATTTCTTCTCGTACTTCTGGATTACTTAAGTTCAAGTCTGGCATTCCTACATCAAAATTACATTCATAATACCAGTTGCTATTTCCTACTTGGGCATATCCCCCTTGATCCGTCTTATATTTAAAATTATAGAACTGTACATACTTGCAGTCGGATATATTTACATCGCTTTCCTTCTCGATGGACTCAAGATATTTTGTTGCCTGTTTGAACCATGGGTGATCGGAGGAGGTATGATTTACTACCAGATCAATAATTAACTGAATGCCACGCTTATGACATTCTTCTACTAAATGTTTAAACTCATCGATTGTACCATAGCTCTGATCTACGGAATAATAATCCGTGACATTATATTTGTGATAGGATGGAGATGGCATAATCGGCATTAGCCATATGCCGGTGTAGCCAAGATCCGTATCGGTCTTGTCATCTCCATCATTGATATAGTCTAATTTGGAGATCAATCCATTGATATCACCAATTCCATCCCCATCACTATCGCAATAGGAAGATAAAAAGACTTCATAATAATTTCGATACTTATCATCAATCATGTTTAATTCATGATTGTATTTATACGATACCTTTTTAGTTGCTGCCGTCGAACTGTCCTTCGGACTACAACCAAACATCGTTATCGTCAAGCACATACAAAGGGATGCGCTTACTACCTTTTTTACTATATTCATACCCCTTCTCCTTATCTTATTCTCATTCGCATCCTTAGCAGAGCTGTTTTCATAGCTCAAAATTTTAAAGCAAATTCCGGCTTCCTATAGAATTTTCAATTCAAAAACTCTCCGTTCCAAATGCTCTTAATACGAAATAGGATGCTATCACTACTTAAAATGATAACATCCTGTTTTTGATTTCGAAATATCAATAATCTTCGATACATTATGAATTTAAGATAAGTTGTTTGAAGCTGTCTTCCAAGCTTGTATTTAGCGAAACTCCCAGCTTCTGAAAGACTCCATCAAGTCCATGGAATACATCTACCATATTCTCAACCTGGGCGTTATATCCCATATGTCCGATACGAATGACTTTTCCTGCAAAAGCATCAAAGGAGCCGGCTAACATTATATTATAATCTTCCTTCATTGCCGTAAGGATCTGGTCCGCAGTAACGCCTTCTGGAATATCAAATACCGTTACTGTATTGGAAAATCCACTGTTTTGGTGTAACTTCAGTCCTGCTCTTATAATTGTCTCTCTTGTTGCTTTAGCAATACGTGCATGTCTAGCATATATGTCTTTATCCTCTTTAATATTGTCAAAGGCTGCTCGTAATCCGTAGATATCGCTGATTGGCATTGTATAAGGGAACCATTTCTTCTCATAATAACCTTCAAATGTCATTAAGTTGGCATAGAAGGAAGCAATTCTTGTCTTTCGATTTCTCATTGCCTGTTTGGCATCCTCGCTTACTACTACAAATGTAAGTCCTGGAGGTGCAGAAACTGCTTTTTGAGAGCCACCACAAAGCAAGTCAATTTGGAACTCATCCACCTTTACCACTTCGCCAAACATGGCGGAAACACTATCTACTACGGTTAAGATGCCATAGTTCTTAAGAGACTTACAAATACTTCCGATATCATTTAACATGCCGCTAGGCGTATCACAATGAACCAGCGTTGCATATTTATAGTCATGAGACTCTTTCAGATATTCCTCTAACTTCGCTATATCAATTTCATTTTCATAGTCGAATGTAAGGACATCGGCTTCTCCGCCATACATCGTTACAAAGTCAGCAAAACCTGCTCCGTAAATGCCATTATCAAGTACTAGCACTTTATCTCCATGCTCGGTTAAGGATGCACAAGCTGCTTCCAGACCTAGAATGCCTTCTCCTGATAAAATCAACGTTTCATTTTTAGTCTGCAATAACTCACTGATCAGTTCACAGGTCTCCTTATAAAACTCAACAAAACTGGCATCTAAATCTGGGTTGGTACATTCTAAACTTCGTGCTATTCGAACATTTTCTGGAACCATGGTTGGCCCCGGTGTCATTATCTTGTACATCATTTTCTCCTTATACTAGCTTTTTTGCTGCTTTTTCTAATGGTCCAACAACAAGTAAGACTACCACAATTGCAGTTCCTACTTGAATGATATTACCTGGGATGGAATACATGGGTACTATCCAGTTTCCTGTGATTACGCCTTCTGCAATATAATATCCCACAATCTTGATTCCTAATGCCAGGATCATAGAAATCAGATTCCATACAAATCCATGTTTCTTTTTCGTAATAAATCCGACAATATATCCCATCAGTCCTACCGTTACTAAGGTAAACGGTGCCCATACCGTCCAACCACTTAAGACGTCAAACAAGGCCATGCCAATTCCGCCGGCTAATGCTCCAGTCTTCCTGCCAAATAAGATTGCTGCGATAAATAGCGGAATATTGCCAAGATGGATCAATCCGCCCTTTCCTCCAAATGGAAGCTGAACATTTACAAATGCCGTAAATACATAGGTTAATGCGATAAACATAGCCGTCAGAACCATTTCTTTTATTAATTCGGAGGAACTTGCTTTACTCTTTTTATTTGTCGTGTATGTACTATTCATGTCATTTTATCTCCCCTCAGTAGTTTTTTATCTATGATAACGAGGATGTGACCCTTTGTAAACGACCAGTTTCATCTTTTTTAACCATACCAGAATGGGAAAGCTGGGATACTGAGACTACCCGCTTCCCCATATTTTGTATTTATTCTTCTTCTCATTTGTCAAAACCTTTTTTCCAGCATTTCGCCATTATAACATCTTTTCCCTTAATATGACATAGTTCTTTTGTATCCTTTTTTAAGTCGTGCTACAATAGTCCTAATCGTTGTAAGAATTTATTTATAATTTCGTCATTACCAAGTAAGAAACACTTCGTAAACTGATAGTATCAAATCAAAGGAAGGATGAACCTCATGTGGGTGAAAAAATTAAAAAAGAAAAAGTTACAATTTGCAGTAATCGGTATTATCCTATGTCTTGCTGCTACCATTCTTACTACCTGTCTTAGCTTTAGCGAAGAAGTCGACCGCTATATTGAGAAACAGTATCAACCGGGAGAAAATGCAGCCCTTATGGTCTATGTTACAAAAGGGACCACCGACTACCTAAAGAAGGCATTAGATGATAACAAAGAAATCAGCAACTACACCACATACCAGTGCTTCCAGGTGCTAAAGACACCTTTAAAACATAAGGATACACTGGTTCGAGACTATATCAATCCGCTTTATGCAATCGTGATTGATGACAAAGACACACTGCCATTCCATCTTACTTCGGTAAAAGGAGATACTGCCTCTAAGGCGCCAAACAAAGGTCAGGTCTGGGTACAGAATATCGTAGCCGAAAATCATGACATACATACCTCGGATAATTTTCTTATAAATGATACTTCACTTACCGTAAGCACGCTAGTAAATGATACAAGAAAGCCGGTCTCTATGACTACGGGAGCCTCTATCTTTATTAGCAAAGAAGATACCACTTATTTTTCCTCTGATCAGGAGTTAGAGCTCTTATGTATTCATTCCGATGCCAAAAGCGAGGAGTTGCAATCATGGCTAGACGCCAGATATTCAGACACCTTTTATTCTGTCGGCTTTGATGCATTAAGTGATATGAAATTAAAAGCATCACTTATGACCATTTTAATTTCCAAATTAGGATCTGCTAGTGCCATGTTTATGTTTGCCGTAACTTTGGTAATCATACTCTTCTTTATCCGCAGCACGATCCTTGCCGAGTATAATGCGATTGGCATTTATAAATCCGTTGGATTTTCTACTTCCAAGATCATGGGCTTTTATGTAAAAGCATATGCCCTAGTCGGTATCGTCTCCATTACGATTGGTGCCTTCCTTGGACTTCCGCTTTCTACCGTAATCGGCGACATCGTAATGAAATATATTGGTGAATACCATCTTACCCGGGAATCCTTCTTAATTGTAATCCGAGTAATTGTAATTACCTGTCTCACTTTGATTGGCTGTGTATTCCTTGCCTTGTTAAGGATACGAAAGATTTCTCCTGTGGACGCCATTGCAGCCGGTAAGAAATCAACAAAGGCAAAATTAAAGAAATCCTTGATCAAACATGCACACTCGTCTTTTAGTATGGCAATCAATGATAGCTTTAAATATAAAGGCCGCTCCTCCATTATCATCGTGGTCGTAACGCTTTCTTTCTATATTGCCATCTTACTATTAAATATGTGCCTATCCTTCGATCGAATGGAGACCAATGCACCTGGCTGGGTTTCCATGCCTGACAGTGATTGTTTCGTAGGTTCTGATACCCAGGCGATTAGTGATGATCTGGTTTCCCGCATTTCCACTCATCCGGACGTGGAAAGCTATATTACCGGAAGCCTCTTATCCAATGTAAGGGTTACTCCAAAAGACGATTCTATAAACTTAAAATATGCCAATGTTTTAAACTTTAATACGTATGATTTTGAGAAAACAGGCATTTCCTATCTCAATGGAAGGCCTCCTGAAAATAAGCAGGAAGTTGCAATCAACACTGCCACCTTGAAAGACACCGGTTATGGACTTGGGGATACTATCACTCTTGGGCTTAATGGAACAGAGGCTGACTTTATGATTACCGGCATCTATGACACTATGATGACCCCTTCCATTTCCCTTACTTCCGATGCCCTTTCCGCTCTTCCAAAAGATGCGTATCAAAATGTTGTTGGCGTTCATTTAAAGGACAGTGATCAGTTAGATGACTTCCGTAAACAGATGGAAACTGAATTTCCAGAGTTTAAAGTAAGCACCATGCTAGATGTGGTTGATAATGTTAAGGTATCTGTGATGCAGATTATGGTTCCGGTTACACTCATTATCATTGTTATGTTCTTTAGCTTTACCTTGCTAAATATCATCAATCTTATTTTAACGAATAACAACGAGCAAAAGACAAACTTTGGCATCCTGAAAGCCTTTGGCTTTACAACCGGATATATCATTCGAAGAAATGTAATCCGTATTATGCTGCTTAGCTCCATTGGCTTAGGTATCTCCCTTGTGCTGGACCTTGTATTTAACAAGCATCTCTTCCATGCAATCCTTGGAGTTAACGCCTATATTACAAACCTGCCGGAAACCTGTCTGCTGCTAGTAATCAGCTTCTTGGTAATCTTGGCACTAAGTATTCTCCTTAGCTTATCCATTCGTAAAATTACACCTAAGGAACTTATGGAACAATAAAATCGGAAAGAGGGAATCGATATGAATTCAAATATAATTAAGAAACAAACCATTATCCACACAAAAGATCTATGTAAATCCTATATTCTAGGAAAAAATGGGATCAATGTTTTAAAGAATATTAATTTAGAAATCTATGCTGGGGACTTTACCGTAATTATGGGGAGCAGCGGGGGCGGAAAATCCACCCTGCTCTACTCTATCAGCTCCATGGATCGACCAACCAGCGGCTCCGTCTCCATTCTTGGAAATGAAGTTACAAAAATGAGTGAGAAAGAATTGACAGCTTTTCGTAAGTCCCAAATCTCCTTTATATTTCAAAGCATGAATTTACTAAATGATCTGACTGCCTTTGAAAACATTGCCTATATCGGTTATAATTCAGCACCAAAAGCCGACGTAAATAAACGAACTTTAGAGCTATTAGATGCCTTTGGACTTCGTGAGCAAAAAGATAAATATCCAAGTGAGCTTTCCGGCGGGCAGCAGCAACGTATCGCCATCTGCCGCGCCCTAATCAGCAATTCCAAGATTATCTTTGGTGATGAGCCTACCGGGGCTCTTAACTCTTCTGCCGGACGCCAAGTACTGGATACCTTGAGCGAACTAAATAAGGATGGTCAGTCTATCGTTATGGTTACTCATGATTTAAAGGCTGCTACAAGAGCTAGCCGCCTGCTCTATATGTCAGACGGCCGTATCCTTGCAGAGCTTAATCTAGGAAGATATGAAGCAGAGCAAGAAGCTGACCGTAAAGCAACCGTCTATGAATTCTTAAAACAGCAAGGCTGGTAGTCTTCCTTACTGCTTGTACAGACTGGCATTGAGTATAAAGTTTCTAGCTCCCATTTTCTTGAACTTAGTGACTTTAAAGCTCTTGCGGCTTAACAGACCGATGATTTCCTTCTTGCTGTAAATATGGTAATCACCTGATTTCATCCATTTTAATGTCCAATTTAATACCTTTAAATATAAAGAAGATGGAGCCGTTGGATCCCCTAAGATCAACGTTCCATCTTTCTTTAGTACTCGTTTCATTTCCTCCACGACACGGACCGGATTAGTATAATGGTGAAATGATGCATTACACACAATCACATCAAAGGTATTGTCTTCGTAAGGCAGTTTCTCTGCATTTGCCACACAAAATGAGCCGTTTGGCACTCTTCGTTTTGCTTCCTCAATCATATTATTGGATAAATCTGCACCATATAGCGCTATCTCCTTATGAGAAATCAGTTCGGCTAACACATTTCCATTACCACATCCAAGATCTAACACACACTTTGGATTTTGTTCAAGGATTCGTTCTACAAGCTCTGGATACATATGCCTTACATATCTTCCGTCAAAGCTGGTATCATAGTCTTTTGCAATCTGATCAAAATATTCTTTTGATACTTCTGTTCTGCTAACCTTTTCTGTTTGCGTCATAATAAAGTCCTCCTTATTTTAATACCTTCGTTATCAGTTCCGATAAGACAGCCACCTTTTCCTCCGTTAACATTGTCTCATCATTTAAGATAGGCATTTGTCCATAGAGAAGGAAACTTGTAGTTGCCCTGCAGTTTGTCAGATGAAGCTGTTCTTTCTCGTTTAACCGTTCTATTAAGCGAGTCATATATGGTGTTAATATTACAAGTGTCTCATGCTCCAGCTGGTTATGAAATAACTCACTTCCTTTTCGATGAAAGAATTCATGATACTTTTCTTTGCCATCTGTCTTTAAAAAATTTGCAGACAAACGTTCCCAATATTCTTCTACTGTATTATATTCCTGCTCCATTATAGTGATTATTGGCTCACAGGTTTCCATTGCGTAATTATGTAATGCTGTGTAGTAGAGTTCTTCCTTAGATTTAAAATATCGATAACACAATCCAGGGACTACGTTCATCTCCTTTGCAATATCACTTATGGAGGTTGCTTCATAGCCATTCTTTGCAAACAAGTGCATTGCAGTATCAATGATTTCTTGCTTTCTAACCTCAGGATCTTTTGATATTCTCATAGCTTTCTCTCCTAACGTTCTTTCTTACTGGTATAGTATTCCTTTAGTAAATATTTGTCAATGATTATTATTCACTCGTTTTTTTGAAGCTGTTTGGGGCTGTTTTTCTTATTGAGAGTTCTTTGTCGTTCTCCTTTGTTTTGGGTATTTTATGTACTTTTCTTCTCTGTATACCCAAAATCCTGCTTTGTTGGTAAATTGGACCCCATGTCAAGGACACGGAGATGATTTTTTTACCCAATTTTTAAACTGCCATTAATGTTGGCATTTTACCTGTTGTTATATAAGTATAGTACTCATTTGGTGATAGTTTTTCTAAGTTCCATTGATATCTGTCATTGTTGTAATACTCCATCCAGTCATCAATATCAGCTTTGACATCTTCAAAACATGTCCATTCTGATTTCTTTCTTGAAAGTTCACTTTTCATATGGCCAAAGAAACTTTCTTGTGGAGCATTATCCCAACAGTTACCTCTTCGTGACATTGACTGTCGAAGCCCATAATTCTGGACTAATTCTCGGAACTTTATGCTTGTATAATGACACCCTTGATCACTATGAATCATTGCTTCTGCATCAAGTGTTATACCATGAACAGCAATAAGTTGTTCTACTGTTTCTAAAACAAAGTCAACTGCTAATGACTGGCTTAACACATAAGAGAGCGCCTGAGTAGTATGAGCATCTTTAATTACAGAAAGGTAACAGAATTTTCCGCAATAAGGAATGTATGTTATATCTGTAAGTAAGATTTTTCGCGGACCATGCTCTCTAAACTCACGCTTTACAAGGTTATCAGAAACTGCATTTGTACGCAGTGCTTTTGCCATCCTTCTATAAGGATTGGATTTTCTGATCGGACAGAACAGTTCAAATTTACGCATAAGCCTTTGAATTTTTTTACGATTCATGCGAATTCCCATGTGCAAGAGTCTCATATGAATTCCACGGCTACCTTTATCATAACCTTTGAATTCATATGCCTCCATGATTAAGTTAAAATCAGCCCGATCTTTTTGCTCACGCATATTTCTGGCATCCATGGTGTTAATCCATCTGTAATAGCCAGATCTAGAAACCTTAGCAAGATGACAAAGTTCCTTTATTGCCAACGTATTACTAGATTTTGCTTGTACGGATTGAATTAATTCATATCGTAATCCTACGCCCACTATACGTGATTTTATTGAACAAGTAGATGGGACTAAAAAAAAAGCTTTGACAAGAATTCAATCTTTTCTTCTAGTTGAACGACTTTATCTTGAAGATCTCTTATCGCTGTTGCAGTATGCTTTTTAGATAAATCCGTCTTTGCGAATTGTTCTGCTTGCTTTTCTTTTGAGAGACCTTTGGGTGGTTGTAGCCCTCTTGCAGAAGCAGCCTCACGTTTTATAGCTTTCATAACGTTATACATTCTTGTCTTACCAAGTGTTTTAGGATCATATCCAGCTTTTTCAAAGATTTTTGTAGACGTTGATCCTCCTTGTGCTTCCTTGAGTGCAAACACTTTAAAGTCAAGTGTAAAACGGATAACATGTGTGGACACACTTGCAGTATAAGGATTAAGACTTAATATATTAATTTGTTCTTGTGTGAATGGTATACTTTTCATTTTAGCCTCCAATTTTAGTTGATTTTTATTATAACACAACATCAGTCGACATAGGTAAGTAGTGTGTCTACAACATAGGTTCAACCTGTTCTTTTAGCTTGCAGCTAAAAGAACTAGGTATTATATGTGTACACAAACTGGAACCTACCACTATTTTTGGGTAAAAAATAAAAAGTACTGTGTCCGCAACACGGGGTCCATTATATGGTGTAAAAGTTACATCGTTTTGGTATAGTGATCTAATATTTTCTCTCTATACCCACAGATTGCAATTTTTCTGGGTATAGAGACTGTAAAATTCTTATCTCTACCCAATCTGTCCTTATACGGGGAGTTTTAGAATGAATTTTGGGTATTTATCGCATATAATTCTCTCCCATACCCAAAAGTGGGCGTAAAACTTTTTTCAAGTAATGCATAAAAAAAGAAGCTCCATAACAATGGAACCTCTTTTCTTACTAATCACCTGTTATTTCACAAACTTAACACTGCTCCAGTCGCCATAAATCTTCTTTCCGCCTACTGCCTTGTAAGCCCTTACGCTTACATAATATCTCTTGTTCTTCTTTAAATTCTTAATTGTCTTAGTTACTGTTGAATTCTTAGTAATTGTTACTGTCTTGGTAGTAGATTTGGTAAACTTCTTGCTTGTGGAATAACGGATTTGATAGCCACTTGCCTTGCTGTCTTTTTTATAGGTGATCTTAGCAGAAGTCTTAGATGACCTCATAACTTTAGAAAGGCTTGCCTTCTTTGGTTTTACAGTGATTGAAACACTCTTCTTGGTTTCTTTATATTTACTGTTTCCAGCTGCTGTTGCTGTAATTACTGCCTTTCCACATCCTTTAATGGTTACTTTTCCGGTTTTTGCATCAACCGTAACTACGGATTTATTGCTGCTTTTATAGGTTACTTTTCCTCCTGCTGCATTGGTTGTTGCCTTTACTGTAAATGCTTTATTTCCATACATCTTTGTATAGGATGCTTTTGTAAACTTGATTGTCTGATTTACCTTTACTACACTCTGTTGTGGTTTGGTAACGACTGGAGCTGGAGTCTTCTTATTGCAAAGGTAAACACCATCTGCTTTATAGATCAGTTCTTTTTTGCTTGCATCTTTTAACCCATTAATTGTAACACGATCAAACGTCTGATTTGTTGTTCTATTATGATAGGATATCACTTTCACTGTGTCTCCAGGTACAAACCCGTTCGTAAAGTTCAGTGTAAGACTTCCATCTAACGTTGCCATTCCTTTGATTGCCAAGAGATCTGCAACGCTGCCAATAGTAAGAACTAAGTTAGAAGAGTCCTTTTGTACATAGTTTCCTTTGATAGAAACCTCTCCTGTAACGTCTTCTGAAACCTTGCTTTCATTTGTTACGCTGCCATTACCAAATGCAGTCTTGGAGGCTGCATTTATGGTTCCTCCTGCTACTTTTGTACCGCCAGTATAGGAATTGTTTCCTGATAACGTAAGGGAGCCCGTTCCTTGCTTTGTAAGGGAACCAGAACCTTCAATATCATTTCTCCAGTTATCGGATGCGCTGTAACCTCCTTTGGATGCATCCATTGTGACGGTAACATCTTTTACAAATGCTCCATACCCATTAGCAGCCTCAAACAGGTTTAACCTGCCCCATCCTTCTTCGTCATCGAGAACCGGATAGCCGGACTCTAATCCTGTCGTATAGAGCACATAACGGCGTTCCTTTGCACTAAGGTAAGGAAGCCTTGTTTCTAATAACACTTCTGCTCCTTTTGGTACAATCATTGGCTTTGTCGTATCGCCAATTTGTTCAAATCCATATGTTAAACGTTCTACATTCTTTTTCTTGTTTTCTTCATAATTGGAATACTCATCGTTACTAGTTTTCGTCTCTGTCAGTAGTTTTCTTGCTGCATCATAAGCTTCTTGTTTTACTGCATCATTTGCCGGGTCATTTAACGCGCTGGCTGCTACTGCAGTTGCCATGACACGTCCACCCATAACGTCAAGACAAGAATGCATACCTGCTACAATTCGATTATTTCCAAGTTCCGATGCCCTTGTAATCAGCTCTTGATATCGTTCCGGCATCGCATAAGCTAGTCCAATCGATGTCAAATACGCTGCATTGGTATGACCGCTTGGGAAGCCCCCATCATTGCTTGGATCTGATTTTTGACAAGGTTTAAGGAGAGGTTCGATCTCAACCAAATCCGACCAACGAAATGGCCTCATATACTTGTAATAAGACTTTGCCTGAGAAGTAGAGGCTCCAGAATTACGAATAGTGTTTACTAACCTTACCATGCCGCCATATGTAGTCGCTTCATCGGCCCATGCACCATTGGAATTACCACCATCATCATACTTTACGGTTGTCGCATCATCTGGTATGGTATCTGAAATCGTAGTTCCTGCATTGGTTCCTTTTCTAAAGGCTTCAGCATAACCACCTAATCCCGAAATCATACTATAGCTTTGATTTCTTCGGTCATCAAGATATGCTGCTTCCTGCATTTTCTCAGTACTGCTATTTGCAATGACTGCAGATTTAAGAATATTTGCATTTAGTACCGCCTTATTTTTCTTAGTACCAGTATTCCAAGCGTCACCTGGTGTAAATAAATCCAAGAACTTTGATAATACGCCAATGGATGGATTTGTCTCTGGTGTCATGTTGCTTTTTTCGTTGTTCTTATACACATCCACGTAATACCCATATGCTGCCTTGTGTGGTTCGATCTCACTATCTGTGGTTGCCTGCACGGGAAGATTACTACTTGTAAATGCGATTGATAACGTTAGGGCTCCCGTCAAAGCCTTTCCTGTAAGTCTTCTCATCTCTCAATCTCCTTTGTTTTTTGATTATGGCCTTAGTGTAACAGGTAATTGTAAATAATAACCAATAACAAAGTAAATTTTAACTTATTTTTATGTAATATTTATACAGGAATATAAAATCTAACTTCCGTCCATTTTCCCAAGATACTATCACATGCAATCTGCCCCTGATGTTCTTTTATTATATATTTGACGATGGAAAGCCCTAAGCCAGATCCTGGCACATTTAATGTCCTTGCCTTCTCTCCTCGATAAAACTCATCAAATATCATTGGTAAATCTGTCGCTGCAATTCCTATACCGGTATCTCTTACCGATACAATAAACTTTTGATCCGTCACTTCAAATGAAACAGTAATACTTCCCTCCTTGGTAAACTTCATGGAGTTTCCTATTAGGTTGGTCATTACCTGTTTCATCCGTTGCCGATCCAGTTCTAAAAGCACTTTCGGAACCTTCGTTGAAGCAAAGACAAGTCCTTTCTCCTCCACATCTCGTTTTGCTTCTTCCATCATCCATTCAAAATACTCATCTGCGTAGACTTCGGTCTTCTTTATACTAAGCTCACTTAGCTGTGCCTTGGAATGCTCCAAGATTTCATCGATCAGCTGATTTAGCATTGATATCTTATTTAAAATGATTGTCGTATAATCATGTACTCGGTTTCCGCTTACAATATTATTATGAATGCCTTCCACATAGCAGGATATAATCGCAATTGGTGTCCGTAAGTCGTGGGAGATATAGGCAAGCAACAGCTTTTCCTTCTCTTTTAACTTTTTCTCATTATTGGTGGAGAATAATAATTCTTCCCGCAACGCTTCAAAATCATGGCATAGCGTCCCAATTTCACCATCATAGTCATAATCTAATGCTTCCTCTAATTCTCCCTGTCGAATACGATTGGTCAGTTCATGAATTTTATGTATTGGCACCAAAATATCCTGAATAATCATCTTGCCTAATATCCAGAATGAAACAATCAGGTACAGGCAAACTATGCCTATTGCTATATAACGTCCATATGCAGGCTTTTTAAGCATGTTATAGGGTACAGTAATATAAATGGTACCCTTTTGGATATTATGCTGTAAATAAGGCGCTGAATACGTCAGTTCCTGTTTCTTATTGTCACCCTTGGAATTTCCTGAAACCATACTCAAGTCAATCTTACTTCCCACCGGCATCTCTTGGTCATTGGAGTAGAGTACGTTTCCTGTCAGGTCCAAGATTGTATACCTGTATGCTTCTAACTTACTGTAATCCCCCTGATTCGCCTGATAAATTACATTATGTAATAATACGCTGCACCTACCATATATTTCATTTCTATCAGACTCTCGTTCTTCAAACAAGGCTATGCCTGATAGAGCTGAAATTCCTAGTAGGATGACAACGACAAGCAGAAGAAACTTCCTTTTAATCGTTAGCTTTCCCATTTGTAACCGACTCCCCACACTGTCTTTATGTATTCAATCTTGGCCTTCGACAGCTTTTCTCGGATTCTTCCGATATAGACCGCAATCGTATTATCATCAATAAACTCGCTGTACCCCCACACCTGATCAATTAGCTGTTGCTTGGTAAACACTTGGTTTGGTGAGTCAGATAGAAAATCAAGCAACATAAATTCCTTTGGAGAAAACTCTAACTTCTTTCCATTGGCAATTACCTCAAACGAATCAGAATTAATCATTAGATTTGGAAACTCCTTGCTCTTCTTCTTAACCTTTGTTTCCCCGGCAAACTGAGTCACCCGTCTTAAATGGGATTTTACCCGTGCAACCAGCTCAATCATGGAAAATGGCTTCGTCAGATAATCATCGGCTCCAACACCTAATGCCAGTACCTTGTCATAATCCGTAGCCTTTGCAGAAATGATTAATATTGGAATCACCCGGTTCTCCCTAATTTTCTTACATACATTAATTCCATCCATTCCAGGCAGCATAATGTCTAAAATCACAAGATCAGGATCTATGCCAGCCACCAGCTCTTGTCCTTCTGTTCCTGAAAATGCCTGGCTCACCTCATATCCTTCTACTGCAAGGAAATCACGGATTCCATTGGATAAATCAATGTTGTCTTCTATAATAAGTACCTTCTCCTTTGGCATAACTATCGCTCCTTTACTGTCTCTAATACCGTTAAGTGTATCGGCTTTTCTATAAAAAAACAAGAGGCCTGTCATTGAAAACCGACCGCCTCTTTGTTCTATTTAATAATTAAGTTTATTTTTAGTTTATGGAAGGAATACCATGTCTCTTGTAATATCATCAATGGAATATGCTCCACACATTGCCATCGTATCCTTTAACTCTTCGCCTAACTTTTCTACGTACATCTGAACACCTTCTTCGTCTCCACCATAAAGAGCTGTTACAAACGGACGGCAGATTAATACGCCATCTGCTCCTAATGCCAACGCCTTGAAAATATCCGTACCGGAACGGATACCTCCATCTACAAATACTTTCATGCTTCCGCCAACGGCATCTACGATTTGTTCTAACACTTCTGCTGTTGCTGGACATCCGTCTAATACACGTCCGCCATGATTGGAAACTACGATTGCATGTGCACCTGCTTCTTTTGCTTTTAACGCGCCCTTTGCCGTCATAATACCTTTTACGATAAATGGAACTCCCGCATCATTAATGATTGCTTTCATTTCATCTACTGACTTGCTTCCTGCCGGTGGAGTCATATTTTTAAGGAATGGAAGGCCTGCTGCATCAATATCCATTGCTACTGCAATTGCGCCTGCATCATGTGCCAACCGAATCTTTTCATGGACCATTTCATAGTTCCATGGCTTAATCGTAGGAACACCCACACCTTGTTCTTTCTTAATTGCTTTCGTTGCCGCATCCATAACTACCGGATTTACGCCATCTCCTGTAAATGCCATAATCCCTGCTTTTGCACATGCAGACACTAATGCGTTGTTATAAGATACATCATCGTATTTTTCTCCATAATGAAGGTTTACTGCTCCTACTGGCGCTGCAAAGAATGGGAACTTAAAGTCATGTCCAAAGAATTTACATGTCGTATCCACTGGACGGTTTTCATTAAAAGTATCCATATTAACACGGATCTCTTTCCATTTTTCGTAGTTACGTATTGCTGTGTCGCCAACCCCTTTGGAACCTGGTCCTGGAATTTGATTTTTACAAGCCTTACCGTTACATTCAAGGCAGGCTTTGCAGTAGTCGCCTAATACAGGTCTTGCTTGTTCTAATATTTCTTGATATGTCATTATGTTTTCCTCACTGTTTATTCTTTTGCTATGTTCATTTTATTTTGTATTACAATATATTAGTATCATATAATACTTATATTTGCAATATCATTTTCAATGTATAACAAAGTGTGTGTTCCACACACTCTCGCGTCTTAAGTTCTTTACAAGGAACACACACTTTACTCGCGCCGAAGGGAAATGTCGCTGTTTTTTGCGATATCTTCCTTTCCCCTGAGTGCGCATCCTTAGCGGAGCGTTTTTTAATTAATAGGAGAGGGCTCGAAGAGAACTTTCCTATCAATTAAAAAAACTGCCCTGCTAAGACTACTTAAAAAGTATGTCCCAGCAGGGCAGTTCAGGTGAGCCTATCTAAGCTCCATATTAAGTTCTAACTATTGAGTGATATCTGCGTACATGAAGTACCAGTATCCATTTGCTGAATGCCATGATCCTGTAAGTTTTTCACTTTGTAACCAGAAATCATTGTAGTATGCTAATGGAATACATCCCATGTCAGCCATAAGAGTATCTTCTGCTTTGTGTAAAGCTTCAGAACGTTCCTTAGCATCAGTTGTTGTTTTTGCAAGGTCAGAGTATTTATCAAATTCTGCGCTCTTGTATTTACCATCATTGTTACCGTTTGTGCTGTAGAATACGTCTAACATGTTAGATGGATCTGTGTAGTCACCTACCCAGCCGTTACGAGCGGATTCATAATCACCAGCACGACGTTTAGGAGTGAAACTTGACCATTCAACGATTTCAACTTTTACTTCTACTCCAAGCTCTTTCCAAGCTTTTTGTAAGTATTCTGCAACTGCTTTATGGTATGCTGTATCATTTGTTGTGTAAGTAAATGTTAAGCCTTTACCATTTTCATATCCAGCTTCTTTTAATAAGCCTTTTGCTTTTTCAAGATTTGCTGCATAGTCAGTGCTGATGTATGGTTGTCCGCCATTTGCATTAGAAGCAAAATCAGAACCATCTGTATCTAACCAGCCTTTACCAAATAAGTTATAAGCAGGTGTATAAGTTCCTTGCATAATTGTATTGGCAACGTAATCACGATCAATTGCAAGACTTAATGCTTGACGAACTCTAACATCTTTGAATTTTTCATTTTGATCGTTTAAGTTTAAGTAGTAAGTACCAATAATAGGTTCTACATTAAATTCTTTGTTATCTTTTAATGCTGGAATTTCTTCTGTTGGTACGTCTTTACATAACTGGATTTGACCAGTTTGGTAAGCACTGTAAGATGCATTAGAATCTTCCATCAATACAAATTTTAATTTGTCTAATTTGATAGAACCTGCATCCCAGTAATTAGGGTTTTTACTAAATGTAATGTGAGATCCTGGTACCCATTCAGTCATGTAGAAAGGTCCATTAGAAACATAAGTTTCTGCTTTTGTAGCCCAAGCATCACCATTCTTTTCAATTGTAGCTTTGTTAACAGGACTTAATGTTGCAAATGCAATAATACTATCAAAATATGTACATGGTGCATTTAAAGTGATTTCTAAAGTCTTGTCGTCTTTTGCTACTACAGCTAATTTGCTAACATCGCCTTTTGCTGCTTCCTTGTATCCTTTTACCATACCTAATACTGTTTCAGCATAAGGTGCTGCTGTTTTAGGATTGCAAACTCTTTGGAAAGAGTAAACGAAATCATTTGCTGTTAATGCGCTTCCGTCAGACCATTTTAATCCATCACGTAAATGGAAGGTCCAAGTAAGACCATCTTTTGATGTTTCCCATTTTTCTGCTTGGCCAGCTTGTGCTTTTCCATCTTTATCAAGTGTTAATAAACATTCAAATGAGTGTAAAACCATATTACCACCATCGATTGCACTGTTAAGCGCTGGATCCATTGTTTCAGGATCTGGACCAATTTGTACTGATAAAACTTTTTCTGCAGCAGTACCGTCAGATGCTTTTCCATCACTTGATTTACTACCACATGCTACTAAACTTGTTGCAAGAACAACTGTTAGTGCTAATGACATAAATTTTCTCATAATATGCCTCCTTCGTGTGTTTTTATATAAACATTACGCAGAGAACGCTCTCTGCGCATTGTCTATTACATAATTAGTTGCAGCTGTCTAGATTATGACAGGCTACGAAATGACCAGGTTCTACTTCTTTAAACTCTGGTATCTTATTTGCACATTCTTCTGTCGCATAAGGACATCTTGTACGGAATGTACATCCACTTGGTGGATTAAGAGGACTAGGAACATCCCCTTCTAATACGATACGACTGCTAGCTCTAGCTGTCTTAGGATCTGCAACCGGAATTGCAGAAATCAAACTCTTTGTATATGGATGCAGACTATGTTCGATTAACTCGAAGCTATCTGCAAGTTCTACTAACCTACCAAGATACATAACGCCAATTCGATCAGAAATATGTTTTACAATGGATAAGTCATGGGCAATAAACAGATAAGTAAGTCCCATTTCCTTTTGTAAATCTTCAAACATATTGATTACCTGAGCCTGGATAGAAACATCCAGTGCTGAAATTGGTTCATCACAAACGATAAATTCAGGATTTACGGCTAACGCTCTTGCGATACCGACACGTTGACGTTGTCCACCGGAGAATTCATGAGGATAACGATTGGCATGTTCAGAGTTAAGTCCTACACGACGTAACATCTCGATAATGCGTTCCTCACGCTCTTTTTTATTGGCTGCTAATTTATGAATATCGATAGCCTCTCCAACGATGTCGCCTACTGTCATTCTAGGATCAAGGCTTGCATAAGGATCCTGGAATACAATCTGCATCTTCTTACGATAAGGAAGCATATCAACTGCTATCTTTTTCTCTTTATTAAAAATGGTCTTACCATCATAAATGATTTCACCGGAAGTTGGTTCATATAATCGTAACAGGCTTCGTCCGGTTGTAGTCTTACCACATCCTGATTCACCTACCAAACCAAGTGTTTCTCCCTTATTGATATAGAAGGAGACATCATCTACAGCTTTAATATATTTTTTCTTAAATCCACCACCATGAGCAGGGAAGTATTGTTTTAAATGTTTAATCTCAACTAGCTTTTTATTTTCAGTACTCATCTTTATTTTCCTCCTTTGCCCATTTCCTTCTGATTCATCCAGCAATAAGAATAGTGAGTATCAGAAAGATTGGTTTCTGGTGGAACTTCTCGTAAACAGATCTTCATACACTCTTCGCATCGAGGTGCAAATGCACATCCTTTTGGAGGATTTAATAAATCTACCGGTGTCCCTTCAATTGGAACAAGACGTTCGTGCTTCTTAGCATCCAGTCTAGGAATACTACGAAGAAGACCTTTGGTATATTCATGTTTTGTCTCATAGAAGATTTCATCTGTTGTACCGTATTCAATAATTCTACCGGCATACATAACAGCAATCTTATCGCACATTCTTGCTACGATACCAAGATCATGGGTAATCATGATAATTCCCATATGTAATTTATCTTTTAATTCAATCATTAATTCAAGAATTTGGGCCTGAATGGTAACATCAAGTGCTGTTGTTGGTTCATCTGCAATGAGTAGCTTTGGTTCGCAAGCTAATGCAATGGCAATCATAATACGCTGTCTCATACCACCGGATAACTCATGTGGATATTGTTTTAAACGTTTTTCTGGTTCATTGATACCAACAAGCTCTAATAACTCTTTTGCACGTGCTCTCGCTTCATCTCTTGTCTTAGTTGTATGTAGTCTGATTACTTCCATAATCTGATTTCCAATTGTATAAACAGGATTTAAGCTAGTCATTGGATCCTGGAAAATGATTGCGACATCGTTACCACGAATCTTTCTCATTTCCTTTTCCGTCATCGTTTCAATTTGTTGTCCATTGAAATTAAGTGTTCCACCCATCAATTTACCAGGATAAGCAGTAAGTCCCATTAAAGAGTACGCAGTAACTGATTTACCAGAACCACTCTCTCCAACGATCCCTAATACTTCACCTTCCTTGATATGGATAGAAACATCATTTAATGCCTTTACTTCACCTGCTGGTGTAAAGAAAGAAAGGCGTTCATTTTTTATATCTACTAAATATTTGTCCATTTTACTTACGCCCTTTCTTAGTTTTTCATTTTTGGATCAAATGCATCTCTAAGGCCATCGCCTAATAAGTTAAAGCTTAAAATAATCAAACTGATTAAAACTGCAGGAATGAATAGTAAATGTGGATAAGAATTCATACCGTTTGTCGCTTCACTTGCTAAACTTCCAAGAGATGGAAGTGGTACTGCAACACCAAGTCCTAAGAAACTTAAGAAACTTTCTGTAAAGATAGAAGAAGGAATCTGAAGTGTTGTAGTTACGATTAATGTACCGATACAGTTTGTTAATAAATGCTTTCTGATAATATGGCCTGTCTTAGCACCAAGTGCTCTTGCTGCTGTTACATATTCAGATTCTTTTAACATAAGGATCTGACTTCTTACGATACGTGCCATACCAACCCAGTATAATAAAGCAAATACTGCAAAGATACTGATTAGGTTAACACCTACTTTATTTAACCAGCCGAATCCAGCTACGCCGCCTAGCTTTTCAAGCGGAGTCTTTAATACGATGGATAATAATACAATTAATAAGATATCTGGGATAGAATAAATAATATCAACCAATCTCATCATCAAAAGATCAACCCAGCCGCCCATAAATGCAGCGAAGGAACCAAATGCAGCTCCGACAATAAGAATAATGAATGTAGCACCAAGTCCTACAATCAAAGAGATTCTTGTTCCCATCATTACACGGATTGCATAATCTCTTCCTAATTTATCTGTTCCTAATATATGTGGGAATACTTTCTCTCCTGCATCCACTCTTACTTGTTCCTCTTTTGAATAGGACATCAGCCCCAAATTGTTGGCACCCTTAATCTGTTCATCATAAGTATATGGATAGAAGGCTGGAACGATAAATGCAAAAATCATAACTAGTATGATTACTACTAAACTAACCATTGCTACTTTATTCTTTTTTAATCTACGAAAACCATCTTTCCAAAAGCTAACGCTATCTCTCATAACTACAAGGGATTGTTTTTCCTCTTGGCTTGCAGGAAGAAAATCTTCAGGTGTTAATTTGCTTTGAAAACTTAAGGCATTTTGTTTCATTGTTCTCTTCCTTTCTTTAGTTTAGTTTAATTCTTGGATCAACGATCTTATAAATGATATCAACGATTACGTTCATGACAATCATTAATGTTGCTAAGAAGATAGTTGTTCCCATAATAACGGTATAGTCACGGCTTGTAATCGATTTAACAAATTCTCCGCCAAGTCCTGGAATGGTAAAGATCTTTTCAACTACAAAGCTTCCTGTAAGTGTAAATGTCATCATTGGTCCAACATAAGTAACAACTGGTAAGATGGCATTACGTAATGCATGTTTAAACATACTACTGAAGTAGGATACACCTTTTGCTTTTGCTGTTCTCATATAATCTTGTCCCAATACATCAAGCATGGATGATCTCATAAGACGCATAATATATGCAGTAGGATAAAATGACAATGACATAACTGGCATTACATATCCTTGCCATGAAGTTAAACCAAACGTAGGCAATAACTTAAGGTTTACACCAAGCCAATACATAAGTACTGTACAGATAACAAAACTTGGTACTGCAATTCCGCATGTTGCTACAATACTAATGAAATGATCAAGGAATGTTCCTCTCTTTACTGCAGCGATACATCCTAGTGGAATACCGATTAATAATGAAACTAAAACTGCAATCCCACCAATCTTTGCGGATACTGGGAATTTCGTGAAAATGATATCAGAAACAGTTCTACCTCTTTGTTTCAGGCTGTCCCCAAAATCTCCATGGAGAATGCCGCCCATATATGTAGTGTATTGCTGGATTAATGGCTTGTCCAAACCGTATTTTTCTTCTAACGCTTGTTGAGCTTGTGGGGATAATGCCTTCTCTGCCATGAATGGTCCGCCTGGAACTAAATTCATTAAGAAGAAGGTAATTGTTGCAACTGCCCATATAGTAGCAACTGCTAACAAAACTCGTTTTACAATGTACTTAATCAAACTGATCTACTCCTTTCAAATCGTTTTTTACTACTCTTTTTTCTTTCGAATGTAATATATTTACACCTATTCGACAAAGGCGCTGCCTGAATAGCAACGCCCTTGTCGAATTTCTTTTATAATTGTAATGACTATTTTGTATAGTGTCAATGTAATTCAATTTACATCATTCGACACTATTCGACATTTAAGTCACTTTTCCGCTGTATTTTTCGCTTTCCTTTAGTAACGTATTAGCTTGATATCAGAGGGATACAGCGAATTTTGCATCCCCCGTAAATATAACTCTTAATATCACTGTTTTTATGTAAAAAAATAAAACCCCGCGAACCTTTTTTCAAAGGCTGCGAGGTTTTTTAAAATTATTCAGCAGAAATAATTTCTTTTTTGTTGTAAGATCCACAAGCTTTACAAACTCTATGTGGCATCATTAATTCACCGCACTTACTGCATTTTACTAAGTTTGGAGCAGTCATTTTCCAGTTTGCTCTACGGCTATCTCTTCTTGCTTTAGAAGATTTATTCTTTGGACAGATAGACATGGTCACACCTCCTTAAAATTGTTAAAGATATCGCGGATTACTGACATTCTAGGGTCTAGAACCGTGTCATCACAGCCACAAGTTTCATGGTTCAAGTTTGCACCACAAACCTTGCACAAGCCTTTACAGTCCTCTTTACATAAAACATGTAAAGGAAAATCTATGACAAGCTCGTCGCAGATTAATTTATCAACGTCGAGACTATATCCACATATATAATTCGCTTCATCTAATTCTTTGATCCTGTCTTCATCAGTATCGTTGAAATCTAAATTCTTTGATACGTGAATATCAAAAAATGTTTCCACGTCGTCAAGACATCTGTTACATGGAATATTAAGAGAAACTGTCGTTTCACTCTCCACTTTCACTTTACGTTCTCCCAAATGAGTAATCGTCAAACGGACTGGGTTTTTCTCCTTAAAAGGATACGTTACACCATCTAATTCAAACGTATCTAGTTCGAGTGGCGCTTCAATTTGTTCGACTTTGCCTTTTACAGACATAATCTTTGCTAAATCTATAAGCATTGTGGTCTCCAATTCTCCCTAATTTTCACACTTTTATTATTATACTTATAAGGAATAAGTTTGTCAACTCATTTTCGATTGAAAATTAAGTTATTTTTTACTAGCATCCATAATAAGTAAATTCAGAAGCAGTATCAACTGCTCCTAAATTCATAGTTTTATCGATAAAACTCGCTTCGCAAGCTTCTATTGATCTTAAACTAATTCTACAGTTTCGCGGCAGATTGCTAATTCTTCGTTTGTTGGAATTAAGCAAACTTTAACTTTGCTGTCATCAGTAGAGATGATTCTTTCTTCTCCACGGATATCGTTTTTAACATCATCAATTTCGATACCAAGGAATCCAAGGTATGCAGAGATGTTTTTACGAGTAACTTTATCATTTTCACCAAGACCAGCTGTGAATGCGATTGCATCAACACCGTTCATAGCTGCTGCGTAAGAACCGATGTATTTAGCTACTCTGTAAGTGTAAACTTCTAAAGCTGCTTGAGCTAATTTGTTACCTTCAGCTGCTGCTTCTTCAAGATCTCTGAAATCACTTGAAAGTCCGCCGGACATACCAAGTACACCAGATTCTTTATTTAATACGTTCATCATTTCAGCTAAAGTTTTTCCTTCTTTTTTAGCTACGAAATCGATGATTGCTGGATCGATATCACCACTTCTTGTACCCATGATAAGACCTTCAAGTGGAGTAAGACCCATAGAAGTATCTACGGATTCAC
>JAUNRX010000047.1:0-23364 GCA_030539495.1 bacterium
AAAAAGAGAAGCAAATGCTTCTCTTTTTTTATTACAATTTTATGAATTCGTTTCGTAACACTTTTTTCACTTTTTGAACCTCATTTTTCTTCTATATTAATTGTAATCTCTCCATAGAATTCCAAATACCGTCCTCATCAATATGAGTAGTTATAAGATCTGCTAACTCTTTTGCACGCTTTGTGCCATTTCCCATAACGACAGCTGTTTCTACAAACTCCAGCATTTCCAAATCATTGTTACTGTCGCCTACTCCAATAGTAGCTTCTTTACTAATATTTAAACAGCTTATAGTATTTGCAATACCGGTGGCTTTATTAATCCCTACTGGAACCAGCTCAATCAGTCCATCTGTTAAGATTCCGTTATTTACCGGATCATGAACAATTATAGTAAAGTCCTTTGATAGCGCTTGCTTAAACTCCTCTAATTCAGAAAGCGAAAATCCATTTGGTGGAACTAAGGTAATCTTACTTGCATGCACTTCACTATACTGATCAACTACTTTTGCAATAGCACCCAGACTTTTTACAAAGACACTGAAATAGGCTCGCTCTTCCTGTTCCGCTTCCTTCTCATAGTAAACATGGTCTCTTCCCTCAAATAAATAAGTAAAGTTAAACTTTTTTAGAATTGGTGTCGTCCTCTCTATAAGTTCACTAGACAGCTCCGTATAGATCAGCTGCTCTCCTTTATATTCAACCTCGGTTCCACCCCCAAGAACAAATCCATCAAAATCAAGCACTCTTACTTCCTCTGGCACCATACATCTGGTTCTGCCCGTACATACAAAGCGAAGATGCCCTTTCTTTTTCAATTCACTCAATGCCTTTACTGCACTCTCTGGCACGACTGCCTTCCTGTTTAATAATGTTCCATCGATATCGAAAAATAAAATTCTCTGATCCATTGTTCCCTTTTCCTTTCGCTCTTTGTCTTAGGCTTCTCTAATTAAGATAAGTTATACTGATACAAACTACTATAAACTCCGTTCATTGCAAGAAGCTCTTCATGAGTTCCTTTTTCCTTAATTCCCTCTTCCGTAAGTACTAAGATATTTTCTGCATTACGGATGGTAGTTAGACGATGCGCAATTACAAAGGTAGTTCTATTCTTTGCAAGATGCTCTAAGGAAGCCTGTACTACTTTTTCACTTTCATTATCTAGCGCAGATGTTGCTTCATCAAAAATAAGGATTGGAGGATTCTTTAAGAATACTCTGGCAATACTTAGTCGCTGCTTCTGTCCGCCAGACAGCTTAATACCACGTTGGCCAATATACGTATCATACCCATTTGGAAGTTCCATAATGAAATCATGAGCATTGGCATTTTTAGCTGCTTCAATAATTTCCTCCTTGGTTGCATCTAATTTGGCATAACGGATATTGTCCATTACTGAACCAGCAAATAAATACACGTCCTGTTGCACGACACCAATATTATTGCGAAGGGATTTTAATGTTAAGTCCTTAATATCCTTTCCATCAATTTTAATCGTTCCTGAACTCACTTCATAGAAACGAGGAATCAAGCTGCACATCGTTGACTTTCCAACTCCTGAAGAACCTACAATGGCTACATATTCGCCCGCCTTTACATCTAATGAGATATCCTTAAATACTTCATTTACTGTATCGTTGTATTTAAAGGAAACCTGATCAAACGTTACATTTCCAGATACATCGGTAAGCTCTACTGCATTCTCTGCATCCTTAATGTCAGGTTCAATTTCCATAACATCCATAAAACGCTCAAAGCCTGTAATACCATTTTCAAATTGTTCTGTAAAATTAATGAGTTTTTTAATTGGATCTACTAATATATTAATATAAAGAAGGAATGTAATTAAATCGCCTACATTGATCACATCTTTTGTTATTAACAAGCCACCGCCGATAATTACGATTACATTGATAATACTGATTAAGAAGTTAAGCCCGCTATGATAAATAGCCATAGCAAAATAGCTTTGTTTCTTACTGTCTAAGAACTGATCATTTCCTTGTTTAAATTTCTGAAACTCCTGTTCCTCATTTGCAAAACTCTTTACTACTCGAATACCCGAAAGGCTGTCTTCAATCCTTGCATTTACTTCTGCAATTTCTTTACGGTTGCGTTTAAATGCTTTCTTCATCTTTCTTCGAATGATACTTGCAAATACAACCATAATAGGAATTACGATAAATACCACAAGAGTCAGATATACATTTACTTGAAGTAAGATTATAAATGCACCGATAAATTTAATGATCGAGATTACTACATCTTCCGGTCCATGATGCAGTAACTCCGTAATGTCAAATAAATCATTGGTGATACGGGACATTAACTGCCCGGTCTTTTCATTATCAAAATAGTTAAAGGACAAGGTCTCCAAATGGGAAAACAAATCATTTCTCATGTCATACTCAATCTTGGCCCCCATAACATGCCCTTGATTTGTAATAAAGAAATTACATGCCATTTCTAATAATGCCAGGCATACCATGGCAACTCCCAGCTTGATAATGATATCCATCGCTTCCGTAATATTGTATTTTGTTAAAAGATTATTCGTAATATAACGTACAATCAGTGGATTTACCAATGAAATAGCTGCCGCTAAAAAGGCACAAAACATATCCGCAAAGAATACACCTAAATACGGTTTGTAATAACTTAAAAACTTTTTACGCCTACTCATAATTTCCTCCGTTTTTTATTTAATGAGCGATTGCATTCTAGCTTTCTTTTTTTTAGAAAGCTTTTAGTAGTGTGTGGGAATTGCATTACACTCCCCACACACTACTAAAGTAGCCCGCTTCTTGACATATTATAACGAATTTTATAAGAAAAGAGCAAGCGCCATAACGAACGGCACTTGCTCTTTTACAATCTCTATTCTAATTTTGTCTATTATCTAGACAATTTTCTTGCCATTTGATAAAGATTTTCATCAATATCCTTTTTCATTTCAAGAGCTTCTTGAATATCATAATCTACAAACTCACCTGCACGATATCCTACGACACGGTTTGTCTTTCCATTACGTAATAAATCGACTGCTCTTGCACCCATTGCTGATGCATACACTCTATCTTTACATGTTGGACTTCCACCACGTTGGATATGTCCGATGATTGTTGCTCTTGTTTCAATACCTGTTGCTTCTTCGATACGTTTTGCCATACCGTAAGAGTCGCCGATACCTTCTGCATTTACGATGATATGATGTTTCTTACCAACTTTTCTTTTCTCGATGATATTATCGATAATGCGTTGTTCATTACCATCATAACGTTCTGTAATTAAAATATCTTCTGCACCATTTGCAATACCACACCATAATGCAATGTAACCTGCATTACGTCCCATTACTTCAATGATGGAACATCTTTCATGAGAAGTGGATGTATCACGTACTTTATCAATTGCTTGCATTGCAGTATTAACAGCTGTGTCAAATCCTATTGTATAGTCGGTACAAGCAATATCAAGATCTATTGTTCCTGGTAAACCTACTGTGTTAATTCCTAAGTTTGCTAACACTCTAGCACCTTGGAAAGATCCATCTCCACCAATTACTACTAACCCATCTATTCCATGTTTTCTACAGATCTCTGCAGCTTTCTTTTGACCTTCTTCAGTTCTCATTTCTGCACAACGTGCTGTATAAAGGATTGTTCCACCCCTTTGAATAATATCAGCTACACTGATACTAGACATATCAACAATATCTTCCTCTAAAAGTCCTGAATATCCTCTTCGAATTCCTTTAACCTTCAATCCACTTGCAATAGCTGTACGAACAACGGCTCTTATTGCAGCATTCATTCCAGGTGCGTCACCGCCACTTGTTAGTACACCAATAGTTTTTACTTGTTTACTCATAACGTCTAACCTCCAATGGATATTTGACCCCTTTTTTTGTATTTATTTTAATACAAAAACTAAAATTTATCAATAGTTGAATCGACAACTTTTACATTTTCTTCCCCAAAAACACCGATAAATGTATCAATTAGTTGTTTTGATGCAAGAATATGAGGTATTCTTTTTTGACGTTTCTCTTTTTCACAATAAACCCAGATACTGTCATTTCCTTCACTAGAAGCAATTGCTGAGGCAATACTTGCCTGTGCTGCTTCATAAGAAGCCATATCTGCAAACTTAAGCCAGATTTTCTTTGGTACCTGTTCAAATGGTATAATCTTTTGACAGATTAATTTTGCAGGCTTATCTTCTTCTACGGCAATACGGCCTTTAATGAAGATCTTACTGTCCTCTTCAATAAAGTTACGGTTTTTCTCGTAATCTCGTGGGAAGATAATGACTTCGACTGTTCCAAATAAGTCTTCTAATGTAATAAATGCCATTATGCTGTTTGTCCTAGTCGTCTTAATTGTCTTCGTTGTGACCATCCCACCAATTATGGTTTCTGCTCCGTCATTTACCTTAACAGAATCTGTTTCTTCATCGATTGCAAAATCAAGCGTTGTATTCTTAATATTCTTTTTCCAAAGTTCTTCGTACTCCTGTAATGGATGTCCACTAACATAAATGCCTAGTACTTCTTTTTCAAAAGCAAGCATGTCTTCTTTCGTGTACTCTCCTACATCCGGCATGGTTACTTCAAAGGCTTCTTTCTCTTCTTCTGACACAAGGTCAAAGAAGCTTAACTGGCCTTCTAAGTTCTTTTTCTTTTCTGCCGTAACCGCATCTAGTACCGGTACATAAATCATCATTTTCTGTTTTCTTGTACCTGGCATGCTATCAAATGCACCTGCCTTGATAAAGCTTTCAATGGTACGTTTATTTACTTCTTTTCCAGATAAGCGGGTTGCAAAATCCTTTAAGGAAGTAAAGAAGCCATTTTTTTCACGTTCTTCAACGATTGCATCGATTACCGAACCACCGAGTCCTTTAATTGCAGATAATCCATAACGAATGGATTTATCCGTTACACTGAATGCTCGCTCACCTTCATTGATATCCGGAGGAAGAATTTGAATCCCCATTTGACGGGCACTCATAATATATTCACTAACCTTTCCAGAATTATCAATTACGGAAGTTAATAAGGCAGCCATAAATTCTACTGGATAGTAATATTTTAAATATGCTGTCTGGTAAGAAACGACTGCATAAGCTGCTGCATGGGATTTGTTAAATGCGTATTTCGCAAAGTCTGTCATTTCATCGAAGATATGGTTTGCCACTTCTTCTGAAATTCCATTGTTGATACAACCTTTAACTCCCTCTTCTTCATTTCCATATACGAAGTTTTGACGCTCTCTTGCCATTACATCTGCCTTTTTCTTAGACATCGCTCTACGTACAAGATCACTTCGTCCATAACTATAGCCTGCAAGATCTCGAACGATCTGCATAACCTGTTCCTGGTATACAATACATCCGTAAGTTGGAGATAGGATTGGTTCTAACTGTGGACATTCATAAATGATTTCATCCTGCGCATTTTTACCTTTAATGTATTTTGGAATAAAGTCCATTGGACCTGGACGATATAAACTGATTCCGGCAATAACATCTTCTATATTCTGTGGCTTTAGTTCCTTCATGAAGCTTTTCATACCAGCACTTTCTAACTGGAACACACCTTCACACTTAGCAGAACTAATCATCTCGTATACATTTTTATCTGCCATATCAATCTTATTGATATCAATTTGCTTCTCTTTAGGAAGCTTCAGGTTTGCAAGACGAACTGCATTCTGAATTACGGTAAGGGTACGAAGACCTAAGAAATCCATCTTTAACAGACCAAGTTCTTCTAATGTCGTCATTGTATACTGTGTAGTAATGGTATCATCACCTGATTTTGATAATGGTACATATTCATCTACAGAACGGTTACTGATCACAACACCTGCCGCATGCATAGAGGTATGGCGAGGAAGCCCCTCTAAACGTTTGGACATATCAATTAAGATTTTGGCTTGCTCATCGTCTTCATAAAGCTTTCTTAATTCTGGATTTTGCTTTAATGCCTTGTCGATTGTAATTCCCAGCTCAGTTGGAATCATTTTTGCAATGGTATCTACATATGCATAGCTATAATCCATTGCACGACCTACATCTCGTAATACACCTCTGGCTGCCATCGTACCAAACGTTACAATCTGAACTACCTGCTCCTTGCCGTATTTACGTACTACATAATCGATTACTTCCTGTCTTCTTTCGTAACAAAAATCGATATCGATATCGGGCATTGTTAAACGCTCTGGATTTAAGAAACGTTCGAACAGTAAGTTATATTTGATTGGATCAATATTTGTAATTCCCAGCGTATAAGATACGATACTTCCGGCAGCAGATCCACGTCCCGGACCTACCATAATATCATTATCTCTTGCATACTTAATGAAATCCCAAGTAATTAAGAAATAATCAACAAACCCCATTCCTTGGATTGTCGATAATTCATAATCTAGTCGGTCTGTTAATTCTTTTCCCGGACTCTCATAACGTTCTGCTAAACCGTCATAGCATAGCTTTCTTAAGTATTCGTATGCTGTATATCCTTCTGGCACATCATAAACCGGAAGCTTATAGTTACCAAATTCAATCTCTACATCACAGCGTTCTGCAATCTTATGTGTATTTTCTAACGCTTCTTTTGCATATGGGAATAAGCGAAGCATTTCTTCAGGGCTTTTTAAATAATATTGCCCGCCATCATATCTCATTCGATTTTCATCGGTTACTTTTCTCTGCGTCTGGATACATAACAGGATATCATGTGCTTTTTCGTCGGTATCATAGATATAATGCACATCATTGGTCGCTACCATTGGTATTCCTGTTTCTTCATGCAATCGTAAGATTCCTTGATTTACAGTCTGCTGTTCTGCAATTCCGTGATCTTGTAATTCTAAATAGAAATTGCCTTCTCCGAATACGCTTTGAAGATGTAGTGCTGTCTTCTTTGCTTCTTCGAAAAATCCTCTTCTTAAGTTGGTTGACACTTCGCCTGCCAGACAGGCACTTAATGCTATAATTCCTTCATGATATTGCTCTAATAGTTCATAGTCAATTCTTGGTTTATAGTAAAATCCTTCTGTAAATCCTTTGGATACGATTTTCATCAGATTGGCATAGCCTGTATTATTTTCTGCGAGTAACACTAAGTGATTATACTTTCCACCTGACTCGTTATTTTCTTTATCGAATCGGGAATTCGGTGCAACATATACTTCACATCCTATGATTGGTCGGATACCTTGTTTTTTGGCTGCTTTATAAAAATCAATTACGCCGTACATTACCCCATGGTCTGTAATTGCCACACTATCCATACCTAGTTCTTTTGTTCTTGCAATCAGTTCGTTGATCTTACTTGATCCATCTAACAAACTGTATTCTGTATGGACATGCAAATGTGTAAAGTTCACGTGTTCCACCATCCTTTCCTGTTATCTAAATAGTTTGTTCTATCATATCATTTTCGCCGAACTTATGCAATTCGCCATACCTTGTAAAATCTAGGGAGAGATAGTGACACACGGGCGTTGCTATGTTCTTTTTAGGTTGTGACACATGCTCTCACTACATATTAAGTTTTTTCGGCGCCTTACCCTTATGGTACTTCGACTCGGATACCCTAAAGTTGTCATTCTTGTTATATTCGTCGAAGCGCCATTCCGGACGGTCTACCGAAAAAACTGAATATTCCGTTCGGCATGTGCTTTTCGCTCGCCTATGAACATAGCAACTCACTTGGTTGGCATACCCCCTAGATTTTACGGACACACGGCTCCGTACTTGGGGTGGATACGGAAGTCTTCTATTCGGATAGACTATCTTAAGACACACGATGTACTAGGAATAAACTGTATAAAGTTTTATTGAATATTACTATTCTCGAATAATGCTTTATTAAAGTATAAGTATAGTCGCCCTTATTGGGTCTTATGTAATCTTCCTATAGTATCTACAGTATGGACAAATATACTGTTTTTTATATTATGTAATACGGAAACTGGCAGACGGCGTAGACTACATGTGTCACGCATACAGCCGTATAGCCAACCAACTGAGATGTTATGTCCGGGTCGATATCCGTAAGCGCAAGCGGAACGGAATATTTAGTTTTTCGCGTCGACCGGCCGGATTTTGAATTTGGCTCTGTCTTATAACAACTACATCATGAAAGCATACCGCGCCAAATTCAAAGAAGGGAAAGGCAGCGAAAAACTCAATATGCAGTGACGATTGTGTCTCAGCCTAAATAAAAGGACATAACATCGCCCGTGTGTCACTACCCCAAGCAAAAAGGAGCTGCCATATGGCAGCTCCCTTCCTAATTATTTATTTTATTCATCACATGAAAGATATTTTTCAATATTATTCATAGCTGCTTCCTCATCGGAACCATCTACTACAACAGTAACCTGTTCTCCTGCTGCTAATCCTAATGTCATCATACCCATGATGCTCTTTGCATTCACACGCTTGTTTTCCGACTCAACGTAAACACTGCTCTCATAATGACTTGCAACTTGAACGAGCAATGCAACTGGTCTAGCTTCTAATCCTGTAGGTAACTTAATGGTTATATTCTTTGTAATCATGCCCTATCTCCTCCTTTTGTTCCCTAATCTGCTCAGCAATAATACTTAACTTCCTCAATCTATGATTTACACCCGATTTTCCAATCGGTGGATTAAGTAAGGAACCTAACTCTTTTAACGAGGCTTCCGGATACTCAAGACGAACTCTTGCGATTTCCTCCAGCCCTTCTGTTAATTCACCAAAACCGACAGTCTCCTTGATATAAATAATATCATCCATCTGTTTGGTAGCTGCTACTACGGTCTTATTGATATTGGCTGTTTCACAATTTACTTGTCTGTTAATTGAATTTCTCATATCTTTCAGTATACGGATATTTTCAAAATTCATCAGTGCAATGTGTGCTTCCATTACATTCAGTGCCTCAACAATCTGTGAGCCCTCTTTAATATATATAATGTAATGTTTCTTACGCATTATAATCTTCGCTTCAATCTCAAATGCTTCTAAGATCTCTTTCAGCTGAACCGCCTTCGGCATAGTCGCTAGTGCAATTTCGTAATGATATGTCTTTTCAGGATCACTAATGGATCCAGATGCTAAGAAAGCACCTCGCAAAAAGGAACGTTTACAACATGTATTCTGGATTACTAAATTGCTGACTACCGATAGATTTTCTTTGATTTCGCCAAACTCATTAATTAACTTTGTTGCGGACAGAACTCGATATGACTGCTTCTTATCTTTCACTGTTAATATATAAGTTTTACTACGTTTTAAGTACTTATTCCTTTTTACAGAAATTTCAGTATTTATATTAAACGTTTTTTTCAATAATGTAAAGCACTTTCTTGCTACAGGAAGATTTTCTGTATGGATTTGGATACAATATTCATCATTTTGATTAATTTGTATGTTCCCACACATACTTATGATCGCAGCAATCTCGGCAATACGGCAATGCCTCGCAGGACTTATCTGTCTCGACAACTCCTCTTTCACATCTTTAGAAAATGACATGATTTTTCCCCTTTATTTCTTTCTTAGAGCGTCCTTCTCTATATCTCGATGCTCTACTTTCACTCCGTAGGATAACTTGGATAAACGTTTTGTAATTGCATTTGCAAGAGTTACAGAACGATGCTTTCCTCCAGTACATCCAATACTAACAACTAACTGATTTTTACCTTCAATAATATAGTTGGGAATTAAAAATGTCAGCATATCTTCAAGCTTATTTAAAAACTCCACTGCAGCAGGTGCCTGCATTACATAATTATATACTGGTGCATCATTTCCCGTCTGCGGTTTAAGCTCTGGAATATAATATGGGTTTGGTAAAAATCTCACGTCAAATACTAAGTCCGAATCATTTGGAATTCCATATTTAAATCCAAAACTTAATATGGTGACTATAAAATTATGATACTCGCCTTCCTCTAAGAAGATCTTGTCAATCTCCGCTTTCAGCTCACGAATTAGAAGCATGCTTGTATCAATAATATAATTTGCTTTCTTCTTTAAGAAATCAAGACGTTTTCTTTCTTCTTCAATTCCCTTATCCACTCTGCCCTCACGAGCCAGTGGATGGGTACGTCTTGTTTCCTTATATCTCTTAACCAGGACATCGGTACTGGCATCTAAAAACAATATTTCATATGGGATATGATTTTCTTCGAAGTTGAGTAAGATATCTCCTAACTGCTCAAGATTTTGACCACTTCGAATATCTACGCCTAATGCAACCTTGTCAATGGTGCTTGTATTTTCCACGGTAAGCTGTGAAAACTTCGGTATCAGCTGTATAGGTAAATTATCAACACAAAAATATCCCATATCTTCTAACATCTTAAGCACAGAACTCTTTCCTGCACCTGACATGCCTGTGACCATTATAAAACGCATATTCATCATAACCTTTCTTTTATTTGACGGTATCTTTAGAAGCTTCCAATCATACGTATTTCAGTTTCAAGATGTACGTTATATTCTTCAAATACTTTTTTCTGTACGTCACGAACTAATGTCATTACTTCTGCTGCAGTTCCGCCGCCTGCATTTATAACAAATCCACAATGTTTCTCAGAAACCATGATATTACCCACACGGTATCCACGTAGTCCACAGTCATCCACTAACTTTCCTGCAAAATATCCTTCTGGACGTTTAAATGTACTTCCGGCACTTGGAAATTCTAATGGCTGTTTTTCTCTACGCTGTTTGGATAATTCTTTGATGCGGTCTTTGATTGCAACAATATCGCCTTTTTCAAACATAAACTTAGCTTCTAACACGATATAAGGTTTCTTTTGAATGATACTTGTACGATACCCTAATTCTAATTCTTCGTTAGAAAGAGTTTTGATTTCTCCATTTTCATCTACTACAGTAGCTTCGATCAAGACATCTTCGATCTGTCCGCCATATGCGCCTGCATTCATTGTTACTGCTCCGCCAATCGTTCCTGGAATACCGGATGCAAATTCAAAATCTTTCATTCCTTCATTTGCCACTAAGTTTGATAACTTGGAAAGCATAAGGCCAGCTCCAACTGTTACTAAGTACTTTGCACTATCTTCATCAGCACATCTTTCTTCTTTCATTTCGTAAGAAGCCATATTGGATCCGATTTGGATGATTACGCCTCGATATCCTAAGTCTCCTACTAACAGGTTACTACCATTTCCTATAATATAGAAGTCAAGGTTTGCTTCTTTACATGCCTTTACAAGTTCTACTACCTGCTCTTTTGTTTCTGGCATTGCAAAATAATCTGCTGGTCCACCGATACGAAATGTCGTATGCTTGCTCATTGGCTCATCCACTAATAGGTTTTCTGCTCCTACGATTTGTAGTAATTTATTATATATTAATTCTTTCATATTTTTTCACTCGTCATTTCTATTTGTTTTATTATGATAAATCTATGTCTAATGTTCTTATTTTACTATAACTTTCTCCCATCATATCCTAGTGATATGATAGCTTACACCAAAGTCCATCATATAATACAATGCATCAAATGGCAAGTAAAAAGCTACTGTAAAATACTTTCACTATTTGTATTCGACAGTAGCTCACTTTTTTCGCTTTTATTTACTGGATGACCATATAGGCACTACCATATATTCCTGCATCATTTCCTAAGGTAGCCAGGCAAAATTCACGTTCCTTTAATGCGAACATAACTTTATCTGAGTAATTTTTCTTTATTACATCAACAAGAATTGTACCGGCCTTGCTAACGCCACCTCCAATTACAAATGCTTCTGGATCTACTACTTGTGCAATCTGTGCACAGGCAAGTCCTAAATACCAACCTAATTGTTCTACCAACTCATTTGCTACCGGATCACCATTTTTCGCATAATCGAAAATGTCTTTTGCTGTGATTTCCTCTAAGTCACGTAGTGGTGTCTCTTTCTCTGTCTTAGCAAGCAATCGTTTTGCTTCTTTTACAATGCCGGTTGCAGATGCATACTGTTCTAGACATCCGTGTTTTCCACAGCCACAAGTATCTGGTTCATTATAATTTACCATTATATGACCAATCTCACCTGCTGCTCCTTTGGAACCTGTTAACATTTTGTTATTGATGATGACACCGCCACCAACACCAGTTCCTAAGGTAATCATAACAAGGCTTTTATATCCTTGGCCGCCACCTTTAAACATTTCTCCAAGTGCTGCTACATTAGCATCGTTTCCCACTTTGACATTTTTAATTCCTGTTAGTCTGGTTACTTGTTCTGCCACATTAAACACATCCCATCCTAAGTTTGCACATTTTAATACCGTTCCATCTTCTGTTACAGGACCTGGTACCCCTATGCCAATGCCTTTTACTTCTCCATTTGTAATATTTTTTTCTACAAGCTTATTATGTATAGATGCCGAAACATCTAATAAGATTCTTGCTCCGGCATTGTCTTTCCTTGTTTTGATTTCCCACTTTTCAATCAGCGTACCATCCACTTTGAATAGCCCCATCTTAACTGTAGTTCCACCAATATCTACGCCTACACAATACATTTATACTGCTCCTCCTTGATCTATTTGTTCATTAAATTATTAGTAACGCGGTTGTATAATTCCCTTGCCGCATTGTACCCCATTTTCTTCTGACGATAATTAACCGCTGCAGATTCACAGATAACTGCAAGGTTACGGCCTGGTCGGATTGGTATGCTATGACATACTACCTTATTTCCTAAGAATTCGGTATACTGCTCTTCCAAACCAAGACGGTCATACTCTTCAGATTTGTTCCATTCTTCTAACTTAATAACTAAATTGATTGACTGTGTATCCTTAACACTTTCAACACCAAACAGTGTCTTAACGTCGATGATACCAATACCTCGAAGCTCAATAAAATGTCGTGTAATATCCGGTGCGGTACCGATTAACGTATCATCACTAACTTTCTTTATTTCAACGACATCATCGGATACAAGACGATGTCCACGTTTTATTAATTCAAGTGCTGCCTCGGATTTACCAATGCCGCTTTCTCCCATGATTAAAAGACCTTCACCATAAACATCTACAAGTACTCCATGAATGGAGATACGTGGTGCAAGCTCTACATTTAACCAGCGGATTACCTCTGCCATAAAGGAAGAAGTGGATCTTTCTGTCTTTAAGATTGGAATTCCATATTCTTTTGCCAGTTTAATAAGTGCCTCGTCTACTTCTAATCCTCTACAGAATACAATACATGGAATTCTATATTCGAAGATTCGACGAAACATATTCTCACCATGGTCTGGAGCCATTTTCTTCATATATGTGAGTTCTACATTACCGATAACCTGAATTCGATTGGAGTCGAAGTAGTCAAAGAAGCCAGCTAACTGAAGGGCTGGTCTATTAACGTCTGTCTGAGTAATCTGAACCTCATCCGTATCAATATCAGGTGTGCAATTTTCTAAGTTCATTTTTTCGATAAGTTTAGTTAACGAAACAGAATACATATCATCAATCCTCTCATTCGTCCTTATTAAAATCTTTGCAAAGCGTTTTTATACACATTTTACCACATGCGAAAGTTTGCCGCAACAAAGTGCTAGTTATTTTCCTTGTCTTCTTTCTTCTCTTCCTTCTTCTTATGGAAGAATAAAAAGACTTCCTCTGCTGCCTTCTGATTCATGCTAGGTACCTGCATTAAATCGTCTACTCCGGCATTTTTCACTGCCTCAATGCTTTGGAACTGTTTCATTAACGCCTTACGTCTTGTCGGACCAATGCCCGGAATATCATCCAGGATAGAATGTACTTGTGCCTTCTGACGTAAGCTTCTATGGTACTCAATTGCAAAACGGTGAGTCTCATCCTGAATTCTTGTAATTAACTTAAATGCTTCGCTTCTCACATCGATTGGCAGTTCCTTATTATCAAAGTACAAGCCTCTCGTCCTATGGTTATCATCCTTTACCATACCGCAGACTGGAATGTTTAATCGCAGTTCATCTAATACCTTGAGTGCGATATTTACCTGGCCGCGTCCACCATCCATTAGGATTAAGTCAGGAAATCTTGTAAAGCTGCCTACGTCTTCTGATAAATTCTTCTCTTTTAATTCATTGGCTTCTTCTAATCCATGGGATAAACGTCTTGTAAGTACTTCTTCCATACTTGCATAATCATCTGGACCAATAACCGTCTTAATCTTAAACTTACGATAATCATTTCGTTTTGGCTTTCCATCTTCAAAGACTACCATGGAACCAACGGATTGGTAACCACTTGTGTTGGAAATATCGAAAGACTCCATACGTTTCAAATCATTAAGTCCTAAGATGTCTGCAATTTCCTGTACGGCTCCGATTGTCTTCTTCTCTTCCCTTGCAATACGCTCACTATCTTGTTGTAGTACTAAGGATGCATTCTTGTATGCTAATTCTACTAAACGCTCTTTCTCGCCTTTCTTTGGAACTCGTATATATACCTTTTGTCCACGTTTGGCTGCCAGCCACTCTTCAATGATTTCTGCTTCTTCCAGTGGCTCTTGTAAATAAAGCTCTTTCGGAATAAATGGCGTTCCTGCATAGAATTGCTTTACAAAGCTTGTAATGACTTCGCTTCTTGTGTCATCCTTTACTCCAGTCAGACGGAAATGTTCCCTTCCGATTAACTTACCATTTCGAATGAAGAATACTTGTACCACGGCCTCATCATCTGCTCTGGCAAAGGCAATGATATCTCGGTCTTCCTGATCGGTTGCCGTAATCTTCTGCTTCTGTGCCACGAACTTGACGCTATTCATAAGGTCACGAAATTCTGCTGCTTCTTCAAAGGCAAATTCACTTGCTGCCTTTTTCATCTTCTCTTCCAGCATGGTAATGACCGGTGTATAGTTTCCATGCAACAACTCCAGCGCCTGCGTGATATTCTTCTTATACTCTTCTACAGTAATTTGGTTCTCAATACATGGACCATCGCATTGCTTGATATGGTAATACAAGCATGGACGTTCCTTTCCTGCATCCCTTGGCAGATTGCGGTTACAAGTACGGATATGATAAATCTTACGAAGCAGTTCCAACGTATCCTTTACTGCAGTCGCACTTGTATAAGGACCATAGTATTTTGCCTTGTCCTTCTTTAACTCCCTTGCAAATAATACCCTTGGATATGGCTCATTTAACGTTACCTTTATATAAGGATAACTCTTATCATCCTTTAACATCGTATTGTATTTTGGTCGATGTTCCTTAATCAGATTACATTCCAGCACAAGTGCCTCTAGTTCGGAATCGGTTACGATGTATTCGAAATGGTCAATACGGGAGACCATCTGTATAATCTTTGGCGTCTTATTTCTGCTGCTTTGGAAATACTGTCTTACACGATTTTTTAAGCTGATTGCTTTCCCTATATAGATGATTTCATCCTTTTTATCATGCATAATGTAAACCCCTGGCTTGCCAGGAAGCTTCTTTAATTCTTCTTCAATGTTAAACACTTGTGTCACCTCTTTTCTCAATTTTTACCTGTATACAAGTCTGACTAGTAGCCGCTGGTAAACAGCAACTACTAGTCAGTATTGGTAGAACTTATTGTATTTTACTCTTAATTCTTAAGATTCTGTTGAAACTTCTTCAAAAGAAAGATCAAGAACTGTTTCTTTTTCTTCTTCACCGGCACCAGTTACTTCATGATAAATCTTCATAAACTCTTTACCTGTGATTGTTTCTTTTTCGTATAGGAACTCTGCGATCTTATCGAGAGTATCTTTATTTTCAGAAAGAAGCTTTTCAGCTTTTTGATAACATTCTTTTAATAAGCGCATAACGACACGATCAACTTCACCAGATGTACTTTCTGCACAATTACGGGAAGCTTTTCCATCAAGGTATTTGTTCTCAACGCTTTCTAAGCAGATAAGACCAAATTCTTCTGTCATACCATATTGAGTAACCATTGCTCTTGCAAGCTCAGTTGCTTTTTCAATATCGTTGGATGCACCTGTCGTAATACTATTAAAGATAATTTGTTCTGCTGCACGTCCACCGAATAATGTTGTAATACGGGAGAGCATTTCTTCCTTGCTCATTAAGTATTTCTCTTCTTCAGGAACTTGCATTACGTAACCTAAGGAACCCATGGTTCTTGGTACGATTGTAATCTTTTGAACCGGTTCTGCATCTTTTAATAATGCAGTAACTAAAGCATGACCAACTTCATGATAAGCAACGATTTGTTTTTCTTCCTTGCCAAGAATACGGTCTTTCTTTTCTTTACCTGCGATTACTACTTCTACTGCCTCAAATAAATCTGCCTGGCATACAGAAGTACGTCCAGCTTTAACTGCCATAATTGCAGCTTCATTGATCATATTGGCAAGATCGGAACCAACTGCACCGCTTGTAGCTAATGCGATTGCATCAAGATCTACTGTTTCATCCATAAGTACATCTTTTGCATGTACACGAAGGATGTCTTTACGTCCTTTTAAGTCTGGCTTGTCAACGATGACACGACGGTCAAAACGGCCTGGACGAAGAAGTGCTTTATCAAGTACTTCTGGACGGTTTGTTGCTGCTAAGATTACTAATCCTTTGGAAGAATCAAATCCATCCATTTCGGATAATAATTGGTTTAATGTCTGTTCACGTTCATCATTTCCACCGAAACGGCTGTCACGACTCTTACCGATGGCATCAACTTCATCGATAAAGATGATACATGGCGCTTTTGCTTGTGCTTCTTTAAATAAATCACGAACACGGGATGCACCAACACCAACGAACATTTCTACGAAATCTGAACCGGATAATGAGAAGAATGGCACTTTTGCTTCACCAGCTACTGCTTTGGCAAGTAATGTCTTACCTGTACCAGGAGGTCCTACAAGTAGGGCACCCTTTGGAAGTTTCGCACCGATTTTCGTATATTTACCTGGGTTATGAAGGAAGTCTACTAATTCTGTTAAGGACTCTTTCGCTTCTTCCTGTCCTGCAACATCTTTAAATGTTACACCCGTTTCTTTTTCTACATATACTTTGGCATTGCTCTTACCAACGCCCATCATTCCGCCACCACTCTTAGAAATCATACGGTACATTAACCATAGGAAGATCCAAATACCTGCTAATGGTAGGATGTAGGAACCTACAAAGTTAAGGATGCTTGAACTGGAGTCTTGTTCCTTTGCCTTGTAGTCAGCGTCAGAATATTCAAGACGATTTAATAAATCTTTATCTGCAATTCCTGCAGCATAGTAAGTGATATTCTTGTCGTCGCCTTTTAGTTTGTACTCAACTTTATTACTAGATACCACTACTTCTTTTACTTCTTTGTCCTCTAAGGACTGTACAAATTCTTTGTACGTCTTTTCTTTATAAGTACTAGCATTGATCATGCTTTGCATATAAGTAAATAAAAGAAATAGCATTAATGTAATAACCACACTGATGATGATTATATTTTTATTATTCTTTTTACGATTATTCTTATTGCTATCGTTATTATTCTCCATGACACGCCTCCTCTTCTTTTTGAAGCTTTTCTATATATATGCCTATACATAGACAGTTTCAATTATAATGAAACCCTATATATAAATCAATAGACGAAACTCTTAAAATTATATTAGAAAATTGTAAATTTTTATAATTTTGAAACTATTTCTACAAATAGATTACCGTTTTATTTTGTCTATTTTGTGAACACTTCTGCTTCATTCTTACTAATCATTATATCCAAAATAAGCGGTATTTACAATGAAGTCAGAAACAATATGTTTAGATAGCTAACTATTTTATAGGAAAACCTAAGATTCTTACGAAAACAGCCTGAGGTATAGATTTTTTAATACCGTAACGTTATAATATTTCTTTGATTATTTTATATTTAAAGTGTGAATTTCGACAAGATTATAGTATTACTGCTAGTATTCTACTATTAATCTTGTTTGAACTAGTTTTTTATATTAATTAACCGATCTATAAGGAGGAACAAAATGGCTGTAAAATATGTATTTGTAACAGGCGGTGTAGTATCTGGTCTTGGAAAGGGTATCACCGCAGCATCTTTGGGCCGCTTACTAAAGGCTCGTGGCTACAAAGTAACCATGCAAAAATTCGATCCTTACATAAACATTGACCCTGGTACAATGAACCCAATTCAACATGGCGAAGTTTTCGTAACCGATGATGGTGCCGAAACTGACCTAGACTTAGGCCACTATGAACGTTTCATCGATGAAAAGCTTACGAAACAATCCAACGTGACAACAGGAAAGATCTACTGGTCAGTACTTAACAAAGAACGTCGTGGTGATTTTGGCGGAGGTACGGTCCAGGTCATCCCTCATATCACAAATGAAATCAAATCCCGTTTTTACCGCAATGATGGCTGTGATGAACAACATATTGCAATTATTGAAGTCGGTGGAACCGTAGGTGATATTGAAAGCCAACCATTCCTTGAATCGATTCGACAATTCCAACATGACATTGGACGCGAAAATGCAATCTTAATCCATGTAACCTTAATTCCTTATTTACATGCTTCCGGCGAAATGAAGACAAAGCCTACTCAAGCAAGTGTTAAGGAACTACAGGGAATGGGAATCCAGCCAGATGTCATTGTATGTAGAACGGAACTTCCTCTTGATCAGGGAATCCGTGATAAAATTGCTTTATTCTGTAATGTACCAAATAAGCATGTCATTCAAAACTTAGATGTAGAGACTCTTTACGAAGCTCCTCTTGCAATGGAAAAAGAACATTTGGCAGACATCGTATGTGAATGCCTTCATATTAACTGTCCTGTCCCAGATCTTTCTGATTGGAAGCAGATGGTACAATCTTTAAAACATCCGGAAAAGGAAGTTACCGTTGCCTTGGTTGGTAAGTACACTGCTCTTCATGATGCTTACATCAGTGTTGTAGAATCCTTAAAACATGGTGCTGTTGCTCATAATGCTGCAGTTAATATTAAATGGATTCCTTCTGAAGACTTAACAAAAGAGAATGCAGAAGAGTTACTTGGTGATGTAAATGGTATCTTAGTTCCTGGTGGTTTCGGTGATCGTGGTATCGAAGGAAAAATCAATGCCATTCAATATGCACGTGAACATGGCGTTCCTTACCTTGGCTTATGTCTTGGTATGCAGCTCGCAATTGTAGAATTTGCCCGCCACGTTGTTGGATTTGGAGATGCCCATTCTGCGGAACTTGATCCTAGCACAAGCCATCCGGTGATTCATTTAATGCCAGATCAAGATGGAATTGAAGATATCGGCGGTACATTAAGACTGGGCTCTTATCCATGTGTCCTCAAAGAAGATTCCTTAGCTGCTAAGGTATACGGTAGTAATCGTATTGATGAACGTCATAGACATCGCTATGAAGTCAACAACTACTATCGCAAGGATCTGGCTGACCATGGCATGGTATTATCCGGCCTTTCTCCTGACGGACGCATTGTAGAAATGCTAGAACTTCCAAATCATCCATGGTTCCTAGCAACACAGGCACATCCTGAATTCAAGTCCAGACCAAACCGTCCACATCCATTATTTAAAGGATTTATCGGTGCGGCTTTGGAACATCAAGATCTCAAATAAAAGCAATATAAGAAAAAAGTGTCTTCGACATTCTCAATTTCACCACCATTACGGATAAGAGTGGACAATCAAAAAATTGAAGACACTTTTTCTGTTTATTAGGAAAACAACAATCCTATAATAAACCCTAGTATAATCATAACAATCTGACTAAAGCATTCATCTTTTTTCTTAAATTTCTCTATAATATACTTCAATAGTAAGCAATACCTTTCCTATCATTATCTAACAAGTATATATACCATTTTCGCCTAATGCAACATAAGGATCTCCAATCATCAAACAAAAAGAAGATATTCCTACTATACCACTATGTATACGGTATTTTAATCTTTACATGTAATAAAAATATGGTATACTTGGGATAATGAAAATAAATTTGAACGATAGAAAGAGGATATTATGTCAGAACAATTTGTAAGAACAGAACTATTACTAGGAACTAAGGCAATGGAAAAACTTCAAAATTCACGCGTTATCGTTTTCGGTGTCGGCGGTGTTGGCGGTTTCGTTGTAGAAGCACTTGCACGTACCGGTGTTGGCACACTTGATATCGTAGATGATGACAATGTAAGCGTATCCAATATCAATCGCCAGATCATTGCTACTCACTCTTCCGTAGGAAGACCAAAGGTAGAAGTTATGCGTGAACGCATCCTTGATATCAATCCAGACTGTAAAGTAAATGTACACCAATGCTTCTTTACTCCAGAAACTGCAGACCAATTTAACTTTGCAGACTATGATTATGTAGTAGATGCCATTGATACGGTAACAGGCAAGCTTGAATTAGTGGTACGTGCCAATGAGACACATACACCAATTATCTGTTCCATGGGTGCAGGAAATAAGCTTGATCCAACTCGCTTCGAGATTACAGATATTAATAAGACAAGCGTTTGTCCACTTGCTAAAGTAATGCGTAAAGAACTTAAAAATAGAGGCATTAAGAAATTAAAAGTTGTTTACTCTAAAGAACAGCCTTTAAAACCACTTCAAGATGAAGCAATCAAATCCAAAGAAAGACCAGCAGCTACACCTCTTGCTACAAGAAGCAACACTGCAAAGCGTCAGACTCCAGGAAGTACAGCATTCGTACCATCTGTAGTAGGATTAATTCTTGCTAGTGAAGTAGTAAAAGACCTAACAAGCAACTAAATACTGGCTTAAAACAAAAGCGTCCTGCTTGATCAGGACGCTTTTTATTTGCTCAATTAACAGTTCTCTTTGATTCTGTACTTGTTCTAACTCTTTTGACTTATTTAGCCCAAACATATTTATTGTGTTCTCTCTTCAGCATTTTGTGAGTGTTTACACCATTATACTCCCAATGTACTATTTTTCCATATCTTATATATTTAATAAGAAGAAATCCAGACTGCACTAGCCCAGACTTCTTCTCTTTTCTATTTTACAGTGAAGATTTCTTCTCCTGCTTCATACTCTCCAGCCTCTTTATGATAAATGTCCTGGTCCTCTTTTAAGTTGGTAATGACAAATGGAGTTGCAGTACTTGCTGCATTTTCACTGATAAACTGCAAATCAAATTCCATCAGCTTATCTCCTGCCTTTACTCGGTCACCATCTTTTACAGAAACTTCAAATCCTTTGCCTTCTAATTTAACTGTATCAATTCCTACATGGATCAATAGTTCCATTCCATTATCCGCAGTCAATCCAATGGCATGCTTAGTTGGAAATACAAAGGTAACTTCCGCATCACATGGTGAATAGACAACAGAATCGGTTGGAGTAATTACGATACCACTTCCCATCATTTCTTCCGAAAATGCCTCATCTGGTGCTTCTGTTACATTCTCTACTCGTCCTTTGATTGGATTTCTAAAGGTAATCTCGTGATGGGTACTGTTTGGCTCTTCTACCACTACCGGCTCTTTTGGGGTTATTTCTGATTCTTCTGAAAGGATTTCCGGAGCACCTGCATCCATATAATCCTCTAAGTTTGATTTAATCACGCTTACTCTTGGTCCATAAATAATCTGTACGCCCTGTCCTTTTTTAATCACGCCTGCTGCTCCAGATTCCTTTAACATGTCTTCATTTACTTTGTTCGAATCATGAACCGTACAGCGAAGTCTTGTGGCACAGCAATCCACATCTGAGATATTCTCCATGCCCCCTAATCCTTTTGTTATTAGCGCAGATACCTTGTTAGTATCATCCGATGACTTACCTGTTCCCTTCTTCTCTTCTTTTGCTGCATTTACATCTGCTCTTGTATATAGCTTAACTTCTTCTTCCTCACCACGGCCTGGTGTCTTGTAGTTAAATGCTTTGATTAAGAATAGGAATAAGAAATAGTACACGAAGAAGTAACCGATGCCTACAATAACAATCATAATCCAGTTGGTCTTGGCATTGCCCTGCATAATGCCAAACAGGGTCATATCAATAAGGCCACCGGAAAACGTCATGCCGACTCCGACATTGAAAATGTGCATCAGCATATAAGCAAGACCTGCGAATACACAGTGAATGACATATAAGAGTGGTGCTACAAATAAAAATGTAAATTCTAATGGCTCCGTAATACCGGTGATCATGCTTGTTAGGGCTGCAGATAACAATAGACCTCCAACTACTTTTCGTTTCTCCGGTCTGGCTGCCTTATACATTGCTAGGGCTGCACCTGGGAGGCCAAAGATCATAAGTGGGAACTTACCTGACATAAAGCGAGTGGCTGATACACTGAATTTAGTTACGGAGCCATCTGCCAACTCTGCAAAGAATATATTTTGAGCGCCTTCAATTAGCTGACCGCCAACAATCGCTGTTCCTCCAACTCCAGTCTGCCAAAATGGCAAGTAAAATACATGGTGTAAGCCAAATGGAATTAGGGCTCGCTCGATAAATCCGTATACCCAGGTTCCTGCATATCCGGAACGTAAGACCAAGTCTCCTAGAGCATAAATCGCACTTTGAATTGCAGGCCAGATAAAGGACATTAATATTCCTACAAATACATATACCAAGGAGGAGATAATTGGAACGAAACGTGAACCACCAAAAAAAGAGAGTACTTGTGGTAGTTCAATCTTATAAAATCGATTGTGTAGGGCTGCTACGCCTAGTCCCACAATAATACCACCAAATACGCCCATTTGAAGGGAGCTGATTCCCACAACATCTGCTACTGATCCAGATGGTAGTTTCCCTGCTAATCCACGAATGTCAATCATGGCTGATATGGCTGCATGCATAATAAAGAAGGCTATTGCTGCGGCTAATGCTGCAACTTCCTTTTCCTTCTTTGCCATGCCGATTGCGACACCGATTGCAAATATAATGGGAAGGTTGGCGAATACAATATCTCCGCATTTATTGAATACGGTAAGCAAGCCATAAAGAAATGTTCCTTCTCCTAAAAATCTAGTTAGTCCATAGGCATTTACCATCGTCTGGTTTGTAAAGGATCCACCAATACCCAATAATAGTCCTGCTACCGGCAAGATTGCGATTGGCAGCATAAAGGACCTTCCTACACGCTGAAGTACACCAAAAATCTTATCTTTCATTTCCGCCTCCGAAATCTACTTTTCTCTCAACTTCATTATGTCATTATGATATGCGGAATTGAGTTTTTCATACAAGGAGGAGTGTTTTTATAATGTCGGAGGCAAGCCTCAACGGGGAGTTTTGCTTGCAAAACTCCTGGTGCCAACTGCCGTCAGCGCTAGCTGACATCTTCCTTTGGCAGGTGTGCACATCCTTAGCGGAGCGTTTTTATAATGTCGGAGGAGTAACCTC
>JAUNRX010000047.1:23464-26333 GCA_030539495.1 bacterium
GGCAGGTGTGCACATCCTTAGCGGAGCGTTTTTATAATGTCGGAGGAGTAACCTCAACATGGAGTTTTGCTTGCAAAACTCTCCGTGCCAACTGCCGTCAGCATCAGCTGACATCTTCCTTTGGCAGGTGTGCACATCCTTAGCGGAGCGTTTTTATAATGTCGGAGGAGTAACCTCCGACATTATAAAAAGCAGGCGATTTGTCATACGTAGCAACTCTTTGTTTGCTCATGTAGGACAAATGCCTGCTTTATTATAGATAGCTTACTATTTATTTAACCTTCTTTGCACATGCAACAGCAAGTGCGCCAGGACCGATATGACATGCTACGCTTAAACCTAATGGATAAACTGCGATATCAGTGTTTGGCCAGATTTCTTGTAATTCTTTCTTGAAGTCTTCTGCTTGTTCACGGTCTTCTGTATAAGCAACACCTAATGACATGTTGCTGCATTCTGGATCGTTAAAGCGTTCTTCTAAGTCTTTTTGAATTGCAGAAACCATAAGCTTCTTTGCACTCTTCATAGAACGAGCTTTTGCAAATGCATCTAATTTTTCACCTTGAATTGTAAGGACTGGTTTAATGCTAAGAACAGTTCCTACTGCAGCAGCAGTTGCTGTAATACGTCCGCCTTTTTTCAAGTATTTTAATGTATTTACTGTGATGTAAATGCTTGATTCATATTTGTCTGCTTCTAAACATTCACGGATTTCTTTTGCTGTCTTTCCTTGATCTGCTAATGCTTTTGCATTTAATGCGGATTGTAACTGTGTTAAAGAAATACGATGATCATTTACCACTTCTACTTTTCCGTCATAATCTTCTGCTAACATCTTTGCTGTCTGACAAGAACCGCTAAGTCCGGATGACATTGGAATATGCACGATTTGATCATACTCTTCTAAGATCTCATCCCATAAGCCCATTACGGCATCTGGTGTTGGCTGACTAGTTAAAACATCTGCATTATCTGCTAATTTATTATAAAATTCCTCTTGGGATAATGTAATACCCTCAAAAAAAGTTGTTTCATTAATCATAAATGGCATTGGAAGAATAAATAACCCTAAGTCTTTACCCTCTTGCTGTGTTACACCACTATTACTGTCTGTTACAATTGCAACTTTCATCGGTATACTCCTTCTCTAATACTAATCTTTTTCGATATAAACAATATTATATAATAAATTGTCCATAAAAGTAACCTTAAATTGTATTTTTCCTCAAGTTATGCAGAAGCTACAGTATTTGCTAATTCCTTATACTGTTGCTCTAAACTTTCCTGCCCTAATTTTGCATAACATTCTGCAAGACGAATATAGACCATTTTTCCTTGATATTTTAAGGAAAGGCTGGCTTCTGACTCATGTACGGCATTGTAATACCAGAGTACTGCCTCTTCATAGTCTTCCCTTTCAAAATAAAATTCGCCAATTTCATAGCAAATCTCAGAACATGGCGTTGTGACCATTGCCTTCATTGCATATTTGAAAAATTGGATGGTATCCTGTCTCAGTCTAGCACAATGAGAAAGAACACAAATCGTATTTAGTACTTCTTCAGAATTTCTTCCGCCTTCCTGGAATACCTTAGTAAAATACTCTTCCGCCTGTAAGAAATCGCTCTCATTTCCGGCAATAAACAGTTCTTTAGCATACATATTAAGGATACGGCTTCCTAAACGTTCTCCTCTTTTTATTGCCTTTTGAAATGTTTCGAAATCTCTGGATGCGTGATTTTCGTGTGGCTTATGGGTAATTACGACTTCACTGTCATAAATCACAGGTTCTATTCTTAATGTCTCATGAACGGGATCAATAAATTCAAATTTTCTTATTCGTTTAAATAATTTGGGACGATATTCTTCGTCATAGTTATACACAGTGTTATGCTCTAACTGATTACCGTATTTCATTTGTACGATATCGATTTCAGGAAGCAGTACCTGTTTTAACTGTAAAAATCGGTGATGGTTCTCTTCGTCTAATACTTCATCAGCATCTGCGATATAGATATAGTCTTTGGTTGCCTTACTGATACAGTAGTTTCTTGCCTTGGAAAAATCATCTTCCCATTTATAATCAAATACCTTATCGGTATATTCATTCGCAATTTCCTTTGTCTGATCGGTGGAACCGGTATCCACGATAATGATTTCATCCATAAGTCCATGTAATGAATCAAGACATCTTCTTAAGTTCTTCTGCTCATCTTTTACAATCATACATAATGAGATTGATATCATTTGCATCCTCCTATTTTCCCTTTTTAAATAGCTGTGCGATGATGCAGATCGCACCTCCTGCCATAATAATTATATCGGCTAAATTAAATACAATCTGCTTTAATTTTTTGCCAAAATTAAAGCTAAAATAATCCACCACGTATCCATACTGATAGCGGTCGATCATATTGCTTAATGCGCCCCCTAAAACCATGCTTAGCCCCAATTGAAAGAATTTGCTTTGTTTTTTGTGCATCAGGTAGCATAACAATAGTAATAATGCCCCTATTACAGTGGTAGTCAGGATCTTTACGTATTTTGTATACTTGCTGAAATAACTTAATGCGATGCCCTTGTTATGGAACTTATTTAAGAGGACCTTATCTTTTAGGATGAGACGCTCTTTGTCTAGGTGTTCTTCCATCTCTCGCTTGATGATTAGTTCTGCAATTATGATTGCTGCTATGATATAAAACATGACTCCACTCCTTTACGATTTTTTGTTGTTAGCGTATATCTATTATATTAAACTAAATTAGAGAAGTTGGGTAGAGGACAATAAAAAATATACTATATTTAATTCTCTTAATTATGTTTTTAATTCATCACCTAACTTAACTAAAAAAAGACTCTGATGAAATTT
>JAUNRX010000173.1 GCA_030539495.1 bacterium
GTTGGAATAACGAATACTAAACCACCGATACCACCAAGTGCACCAGAGATTAATACACCTGCATAACGAATTCTTACTACATTGATACCAAGGGAATCTGCAGCTTGTGGATGTTCACCACATGCTCTTAGACGAAGACCAAATCTTGTCTTATATAACACGATTGTTGAAATGATTAAGATTAAGAAACCGATATAAGTCGTAATATAAGTATTCTTAAAGAACATATCACCAATCACTGGAATTTTACTTAATAAAGGTACTTCAGCAATACGGAATGTATTGTTGAATTGGATTTGTTGTACGCCTTTTAATGTACGTGCAACAAAGATTGCAAATGCAGGTGCAAACATGTTAAGTGCAGTACCACTGATTGTTTGATCTGCTTTCATGTTGATGGATGCAAATGCATGGAATAAACTGAAGATCATACCAGCAACAGCAGCTACAACAAGCGCTAATAAAAGTAACATTTGACCACTCATGCTATCTTGGAACAAGTTAATGAACAAGATACTTGCGAATGCACCAATTGTCATAATACCTTCTAAAGCAATATTTACAATACCGCTTCGTTCAGAGAACATACCGCCTAATGCTACAATTAGTAGAGGTATGATAAAGTACATTGTTTGTTGAATTAAGAAATAAAAAATATCCATTATACGTCATCCCCCTCTTTTTCTTCTTCTACTACTTCAAGTTCGTCGATTGGAACTTCAATTGTTTGTTCCGCCGGCTTACCTGGAAGACGTTCTGCAAGCTTATTTCTACGTTTCTTAATGAAATTAGAGTACGTAGCTTGTAAGATTAATGCGAATGCTGAGAAGTAGATAATTACAGCAATAATGATGTCGATGATTTCTGGAGCGAAATCAAATAATTGTAGGTAGAAACCACCTTGAGTAATATAAGCGATGAAGATTGCGGAGAATGCTACACCGATTGGATTACTTAAACCAAGTAAGGCAACAGAGATACCGTTGAACCCTTCTGGAGCTAATACATCCACTACTTCGATGTATTTACCGGAACCGCCAAGGTATAATAAACCACCAGCGATACCAGCTAAAGCACCAGCGATTGCCATGGAAAGGATGATTCCGCGTTTTTCGTTGATACCAGCATATTTACTTGCTTCACGGTTAAAACCTACTGCTTTTAACTCGAAACCAAATGTCGTCTTGTTTAATACAATATACATAATGATTACGATGATAATTGCGATAATGATACCACCGCCAACTGCAGATCCTTCGAAAAGCTTGTCTAAGCCAAACTTAGGAATTGTTGCAGAGTCAGCAACTGGATTTGATTCATTTTTAAGTGTATTGAATAGATCTACATTTCCTTTTAACAGATAATTTACAAGGTACATACCAATGTAGTTCATCATGATTGCGGAAATAACTTCATTTACGTTACAGAATGCTTTTAAGACACCTGGTACAAGAGCCCAAATCGCACCCGCGATACAAGCAGCAAGTAATGCCACGATCCAGTGGATTGGTCCAAGTGCAGTAAATTTAACACCTACATAAACACCTGCGTACGCGCCCACGATGAATTGTCCTGGAGTACCGATATTGAATAAGCCTGTCTTAAATGCGAATGCAACACTAAGACCTGTAAGCATAATTGGAGTTGCATAGTAGAATACCTGTCCGATACCCTTCATGTCGTTTGTAACTGCACCAGTAAGGATTTGTATAAAACCGTCTGTTGCTTGTTCAGGATTGGCAATCATTAATACGATATAACCAAATAATAAACCTACGACAATCGCGATAATAGAGGAAAGATAGGCTCTATTTTTGCTTTCTTTATCTTTTTTGATTTTCTTATTTTGCATCATTTAAGTCATCTCCCCCTTCTGAACCAGCCATGTAAAGACCAAGTTCATTTTGTGTAGTCTTCTTAGGATCTAATTCAGCAACAATCTTACCTTCAAACATAACTAAGATACGATCACTTAAGTTCATAACTTCATCTAATTCAAAGGAAACTAAAAGAACACCGCTGCCAGCATCTCTTTGTTTTACTAATTGATTGTGTACGAATTCAATTGCGCCAACGTCAAGACCACGAGTTGGTTGAACAGCAATTAATAAATCAGGATTACGGTCGATTTCTCTACCGATGATAATCTTTTGTTGGTTACCACCTGACATACTTCTTGTAGTCGTTTTTTCACCCTGACCACAACGAATATCAAATCTGTCGATTAACATTCTTGCTTGTTCTTTGATCTTACCAAAACGTAAGAATCCGAATTTTTGGAATCTTGGTTCAAAGTATTCTTGTAATACTGCATTTTCAGCGATAGAGTAATCAAGAACTAAACCAAAACGGTGACGATCTTCTGGGATATGGCCAATACCATGAGTATTTTTGTAACGGATTGATTTGTGAGAAACATCTTCTCCATTTAAATACACATGTCCACCGTCTTGTTTCATTAAACCAGTGATAGCTTGGATTAATTCACTTTGACCATTTCCGTCGATACCAGCGATACTAACAATTTCACCTTTTTTCACTTCAAAGTTTACATCATCAACTACGAAAGTTGTAGAACCTTCACGTTTCGATTTTACTTTTAAGTTTTCAAGTTTTAAAACTGTATCCGTTGTTTTTGCTGGAGCTTTTTCGATGTTTAAGTTAACTTTACGACCAACCATCATTTCTGACATTGCTTCTTTATCAGTTGTCTTAACATCTACAGTTCCGATATAACGTCCTCTACGAAGAACAGAACAGCGATCTGCTACTTCTTTGATTTCGTTTAATTTGTGAGTGATGAAGATGATTGACTTACCTTCTTTAACAAGCTCTTTCATGATGGACATTAATTCATCAATTTCTTGAGGTGTTAAAACGGCAGTTGGTTCATCTAGTATTAGGATTTCATTCTCACGATATAACATCTTTAGGATTTCAACACGTTGTTGCATACCTACAGAGATGTCTGCGATAACAGCATCCGGATCCACCATTAGGCGGTATTTTTTACTTAAAGCGATAATTTTCTCTCTCGCTTCATCCATTTTTAAGAAACCACCTTGAACGGTTTCCATACCTAAAATAATATTTTGTAAAACAGTAAAATTATGAACTAATTTGAAGTGTTGGTGAACCATACCAATACCTAACGCGTTAGCATCAAGTGGGCCTTGAATATTCACTTCTTTTCCTTTTACTTTAATGCACCCTTTTTCTGGTTGATATAAACCAAAAAGCACACTCATAAGCGTAGACTTTCCTGCACCATTTTCTCCGAGAAGTGCATGGATTTCGCCTTTTTTCACTTGCAACGTTATATTATCATTAGCGACAATCCCTGGAAATTCTTTTCTGATGCCAAGCATCTCTATAACATAGTCCACTTTTACTCCTCCTTTAAATCTAGTATTTTAATCGCTGGATACGAATTATGACTTTTTTTTACATAGTATTAGTGTATACCGATTATCAATTTAATATCTATAATTGTTCGTAAAAATAGCTGTAGTTATTTGTCTATATACTCTGCATTAAGAATATATTAGTCAAAAGACTACAGCTACACTCTAACAATTACAACATAATCTTATATATAGTACTAACCAATTACATTTACTTTTACGTTTTCAACGCCAAGCATATCTGCTGTTTTAGCGTCAGTGTTAACTTTTAAAGAAATTTTGCCAGCTTTTAAGTCAGCAAATACTTTTTCGTAGTCATCTTTTGTAAATGTAGTAAACTTGGATGTTTCCATTGGTAAACCAACTGCATCATCTTTAGCGCCAAGAACGATTGCTTTACCGCCATCGAATTTGTTTTCGTAGATAGCAGTAAGTTGAGCTTCTACTGCAGTTTGTAATTGTTTCATTGCAGATGTGATTACTGTATCAGATTCTACTGATTGATCAACGTCTACACCAATTACTTTTTTACCAGCTGTGTTAGCTGCTGCCATAATGGAGTTACCGATTGAACCGCCACAAGCAAAGATTGCTTCTGTTCCTGCATTGTACCAAGAGGAAGCTAATGTTTGAACTTCAGGGCTTGCATCAAATGTTCCAGTGTAGTTATATTTAATCTCTACATCTTTAACACCTAATTCTTTTGCTGCTACATCAGCACCTTGAATGAAACCGTATCCGTAACGTACTACAGCTGGTAAAGCCATACCGCCAAGGAAACCTAATTTTGTGTAACCATCTTTAACTGCTGCATAACCTGCAAGGTAACCTGCTTCTTGTTCAGCAAATGTGATAGATACAACATTCTTTGCAATTGTGTAATCTTTTTCGGCTGCATCATGTGGTGCACCATCAACTAAGATAAAGTTTGTATCAGGATATTTAGTTTGTAAATCGAATACTGCTACTTCAAATAAGAAACCGGAACAAACAATTGTTTTTGCTCCACCTTTGATTGCTAATTCCATAGCTGTTTTAAATTCATCTGTGGATTTACCTGTTGGTTTGTAGTATTTGTATGTTTTCTTATTTGCTTTCGCAAATGTTTCAACACCTGTCCAACATCCTTGGTTAAAGGATTTGTCATCTACAGAACCTGTGTCAGTAACTAAAACTAACTCGTTTGAGTTACTGTTACTTGAATCGTTTGATTTTTTTGAACCGCATGCTGTCAATGAAAATAAAGATAAGCATATACATAATGCCGATACCATTTTTCTCATGATCGTCCTCCTAATACTGTCATAATTATTTTTACAATTAGCATAATATCACAATTTCCGCCCCTAGACAACCCTGTTTTTATAAACTTTGCTATTTTAAATGTATTTTAACGGGTGCAATCAAACAATTCTGACTATTAAGGATTCTTTTTCCTTTTTGCACAACTTTTTTAGTAAAAAATACCCAAAATTATATTTTTTATACTACATTTTTTCCATAAATGTCTATTATCTAGTTCTATAATATCTACTTCTTAATGAAATAAGTACACCTTATGACAGTCATTTTTCTATTGTATATATTGCCCAAAACTACCAAATTCAATTCGAATTATAGGAGAGATCGATCCCCTTCAGGAATACATTTCTTTTGTATGCCAATCCAAATAAAGTTCTTAGTAAACAATAAGACCTGCTAAAGCAATCGCTGTGATTGCTCTAGCAGGTCTTATACACTTAGTTATGATTATAACCATTAAGTAATAATCTAAGATGTTCTGTTAAGATACTGATACCAGTCTTGTTTTCCCCACCTCTAGGAATAATAATATCTGCATATTTCTTAGATGGTTCTACAAATTGTTCATGCATTGGCTTAACTGTTTCAGTATATTGAGTAAGTACTGATTCAATACTTCTTCCACGATCATGGATATCACGAGTAATTCTTCTCATTAAACGTTCATCTGCATCCGTATCAACGAATACTTTTATATCCATTAAGTCTCTTAATTCAGCATCCTCTAAAATCAAGATACCTTCCACAATAATTACTTTCTTTGGCTCAACTAGTACAGTCTCTTTAGATCTAGTGTGCATTGTATAATCGTATACTGGACGATAAATTGCTTTACCTTCTTTTAACTCTTTTACGTCTTCGATCATTTTCTTTGTATCGAAAGATGATGGATGATCATAATTAAGTTTGCTTCTTTCCTCTAAAGGCATATCGTCATGCGCCCAATAATAATTATCATGACTAATTAACTCTATATCATTTTTAAAATATTCTTTTATCATATTTACAATGGTTGTCTTGCCCGATGCTGAACCGCCCGCAATACCAACAATACATACACTGTTCATAAAAATCCTCCGTAATCAC
>JAUNRX010000174.1 GCA_030539495.1 bacterium
AATCCATTAGAAAGTGAACATGATTTCTTTACCATTGGTCATACTTCTACGTCAGTTTCCTTAGCATTGGGATTGGCAAAAGGCCGTGATTTAAATCAGAGTGATGAAAATATCATTGCGATTATTGGAGATGGCTCCCTTTCCGGCGGAGAAGCATTAGAAGCATTGGATTATGCGGGAGAATATAATAAGAATTTAATCATTATTGTAAATGATAATGATCAAAGTATCGCTGAAAACCACGGTGGTATTTACAAAACATTAAAAGCATTAAGAGAAAGCAATGGCGAATGTGACCATAACTTATTTAAAGGTTTTGGCTTAGACTATAAATACCTAGATGATGGCCATGATATTTCCAAATTAATTTCATTATTTGAAAGCGTAAAAGGAATTGACCATCCAGTTGTATTGCATATTCATACGATTAAGGGAAAAGGCCTTGCTTATGCAGAAGCAAATCGTGAAAGCTGGCATGCCGGCGGGCCATTTAACGTGGAAGACGGATCGCCTAAGTTTGATGGATGGAAACCGGATACCACTGTATTTGATAGTTTAGTAGAGTTAATTGACAATGACGAAAAAGCAGTAATTTTAAATGCTGGAACACCAATGGGACTTGGCTTTGTAGAAGCAAACCGTGCCGAGTATGTAAAACGTGGACAATTTATTGATGTTGGGATTGCAGAAGAAAATGCAGTTGCAATGTGTAGTGGAATTGCAAAAAATGGAGGAACTGCAGTGTTTGGAACATTTGCTCCATTTTTCCAAAGAACGTATGACCAAATGTCTCATGATTTATGTTTAAATGACAATCCAGCAACTATGTTAGTATTACAGCCAGGGGTATACGGAATGAACTCCAACACTCATATTGCTATGTGTGATATCCAGATGTTTGCCCATATTCCAAACCTGATTTATTTGGCACCAACAACAAAAGAAGAATATCAACAGATGTTTAAATTTGCAACAGCTCAAAAAGATCATCCGGTTGGAATTCGAGTGCCTGGAAGCTTTGTTTCTACTGGTGTTAAAGACACTACAGATTATACAATCTATAATAAGAACAAAGTAGAAATCAAAGGTTCTAAGGTTGCAATCGTTGCAGTCGGCGTTATGATGCAGATGGCATTAGAAACAGCCAAACAGGTGAAAGAAGAAACTGGCGTAGAAATTACCGTGATTAATCCAAGATTCTTAACTGGTCTAGATGAAGAACTATTAAATGAATTAAAAGAAGATCATCAAGTTGTGCTTACATTAGAAGATGGAGAGCTAATGGGCGGCTATGGACAAAATATCGCATCCTTCTATGGCGATACCAATATGAAGGTGAAGAATTATGGAATTTCAAAAGCATTCCATACAGACTACAATGCGGATGAGTTATTAGCGGAAAATGGAATGTCAGTAGCACAATTAACAAATTATATTAAAAAATATTTATAAGTAGAAAACAGGTACAGAAAGCAATCAGGCTTTTTGTACCTGTTTTTCTATTTTCTAGAAGATTGAGTATCAGGGGAAAAGCAGATATAATAAATACTAAGACAGGTTTCTAGGACGATGAAAGGAAGAGGATAAATGAAAGTTGCGATTATTTCAGATGTGCATATAGATATTAATAAGAATCATAAAGTGACAGAGGCAGTCATTGACCGCTGTAAGAAAGAGGGAGCAGAGCTATTATTAATAGCAGGTGACATTAGTGAGGAAGCAGAAGCTACAATTGCAGCAGTCAAGTCATTGAAGGAAGCACTTCAAATTCCCGTTTATTATGTACCGGGCAATCATGATATGTGGAATAAGCATGACCCATCAAAAACAACAGAGGATATTTATAAGAGGTATCAAGAAGATGAGAACTGCCTGACATCCGGAGCAAAGCAGATTACAGAAGATACTACGTTAATTGGTGATATCGCTTGGTTTGATTATTCCTTTGGAAATGGAAGATATTCTACCAAGGAGTTTGATCAGATGACTCATATGGAGCGAACTTGGCAGGATAAGAAATATAATGACTGGTCAAAGGACAATCAGGCAAAAAGCGAGGAATTTATAAGCAAGTTAGAAGAACAATTAAAGGCTTGCACTACCAAAAATAAAATTGTGATGACCCATATGGTTCCCATAGAAGAATTTACAGTACAGGGTGCAAATGAACTATGGTATTATTTTAATGCATTTATTGGAACAAAGAAGCTTCATGAGCTTTATCAAAAGTATGGAGTACAGTATGGGATTTGCGGCCATATCCATTATCGAAAGATGCTAAAGAAAGGTGATACGACCTATATCTGTCCATGTCTCAATTATGATACAGAATGGCTTAGCAAAGAGAAGGACATTGTTAAGGAAGTGGAAGAAGCAATGGTCTTCTTAGAAATTGAATAAATAATTAGAAAAGCAAAGCAGACACGGAAATCAGTCCTATGTCTGCTTTATTTTTCGTTCGGAAAGAATGCGGACAGAAAGTAAGATATCATTTCTTGCTGTGTAGTAATTCATTGGATGTAAGGACTGTTTAACTATGTTATAGTCGACATCACAGGCTTGAACATAGTAGGGAATGCGCCATGATACACGGTAAGTTTTTTGCCAGTGGTAGGTAGTGGATTGTTTTGTATTTGGATTATAGTAGGTTAGCATAGTATGCAATGTAAATATAGTAACTAGTAGATGAAAAGATCTAGTAGATTGATAACGGATGGTACGGATAGGGAGAATTTCTTGCTGATAGCCGGTAAGTGTCCACCTATTTGCAGCAGAAAAGGGAATACAGGAAAATAGCCGTATGGGCCTGAAGTTAAGCGTATCATAAGCAATGATATGGCTAGACTGCACAGATGCCGTGGTTACTCTCCGAATCACTTCTTCTTCGGGGCGGACTTTATATTGATAGTGTACAGTAACCGTATTGGTTAAGGGTTCTTCTTTATATATCATAAAATACCTCCGATCAGTTAGTTACATTGGATAAGTATATTAAACTTTATGGTTGTGCTGCTGCCGGCGGCTATCGTAATTGTATTCTGATTGGTAATAGAGTTTGCAGTAGGAGTATAGATAAAACCGCTATTGGTAGGAGTAAGGCTATTTGACACATAACTGGAGTTTGCAGGAATCGGATCCGTAAACTGGCCGGTAGGAATGGTAAGAGTGGCATTTCCAGTATTGGATAACGTAATTGTATAAAGAATAACCTGACCGCAGGAGATACTTTCGACAGGAGTAACAGCCTTATCAACTAGTAACCTGGCATAAATAAAACGAGTGGAGACAGGATTGCTGATTACCGTCTGTTGTAAGTTATTTACGGTATAGTTTACCGTTGCAAAATTACTGATTGAATAAGGAAGGGAAGGCGGAACTTGGCTAATCCTTACTTGAAAGCTTACTGTAACGCTGGCATTAAGCGCCAGGGTAGAGGCAACTAAAAATCCAGTTTGAGGAGAAAGCCCGGTCTGGACTACATTGTTAAATCGTACACTGTTTGTTACAAAGGTTGTATAGGCAGGAATGTTGTCTTGAAAACGGACATTGGTCCATGCAACCGTTGTACCAGGATTTCGGATTACGACAGTATAGGTTAGTACATCATCCAAGGTAGCTTCTGCAGCAGAAACGGTCTTAGTAATTCCGGGAACAACTAAAATCTCAATGCCTAAGGCAACCGGCGCATATTTATCCCCATTTGTACCAAAAGTCAGTACTGCCGAGGTTTGATTGGTTGTAAGTCCTGCGCTGATATCCACGTTGGTTATATCAATTCCTTGCCTTGCACCGGCAAGCGTATTCGTAAGATTATGATTGTTGCGCCCCATGGTTCCACGAGTATCAAAGGTACCTGTTGTGATTGTAGGATTATAATCCCCCACATTAATACTGCTAGTGAAAAAATTAGTGGAAGGATTGTTTGGACCGGATAAGGTAGCCTGTGAAGTTGTAGTTGGTCCAAATCGCACATAATCTCCGGTAATAAAAATATCACCTTCTGCACTGGCCATTACGGCGCGTCCACGAACCGGAGGAGAAATCGGTGTCACAACATTAGGAACGGTAACATTCACGGATGGTGTAGAAGTCTGAACGGCTACTCCTAACACATAGATGCTCATATTCTTATAGTCTTCTGCTAAGTTTTCATATGCTGCCATCAAACACCACCCCATACAGGTATCATTATTATTACCGCTTACCAGAAGGGAAGGAATACCCCGGACTTCATACGTATTGGTTCCTGCAGAGACATAATTGGTGACAGTATTACTTCTTACATAGATAGTATAGCCATCCATATTGATTAGATTGCTTGTTTCTGAAGCTCCTGTAACTAAGACGCCATTTGGAACAAGCGGACTAATAAAAGTAACCGGGCTATTTGGAGTTACTCCAGTGTAGTTTGTGGCAAACCATACAAGTTCAGCATATAAGATGGTAGAAGAAGGTGGAATATAGAGTACTGCTTTGGAACCAACCAGGGCAGTATTGCTATCAACCCGTATACCCACGCCTGGATCTAAGGACGCCTGGGAGGACCATCCGTTTGCTACATTGGAGTTCACAGTACTTAGTCTGCTGCCAACAGAACCTTGTGTTCCAGGTAAGAGCGTATTGGATGCCTTATCAAGCCCTACAGTATTTCCGGTAATTACAACGGAACCTCTTGCTAAATTTAAGTATCGTAGATTTACAGTAGCCATGGATTGTAACCATTCCTTTCTGATAGGATGGTTCATACACCTTTATCTAGAGTAGGCAAAGGTGTATGAACAGAGGGGAGTATATTAGAGAACACGTACGCTAAAGTTAATGGTATATGGAGCCGAGTTATTTGTTATGGTAAGAGGGTTGGCATTTGTAATTGAATTTGAAGTACTATCATATACCAGATGTCCTACTGGTGAAATCGTATTTGCAATGTACTCTGTACCTGCTGGAATTGGATCAACAAATAATCCTACCGGTATGGTTGAAGGAACATTGCCAATATTAGTAATGGTAATGATATAGCTAATTACAGAGCCACTGGATACGGCTGTAGTTGGAGTAGCAGTCTTTACAATATCGAGTGTGCCGTTTTGTATCATTGATCCACAAGAGGAGAAACGAGCTGGCAGCGTTCCGCTTGGAGAGAGGTTAAATGATGCAGTGGCAGTGGTAGTAAGGTTTTGGGTAAAGTCAAATCCAGGAGATACCACATAGCTAAAGGTTGCTTCTACTGAATTACCTGGTGTTAAGCTCCCATCAGATAATAAAATCTCAAAGGTACCTGTCGTTTGATTGTATTTGATTATATTTGAACCAATTGCAATATCAATAAATGGAATGCTTTCTGTTAAAAATGGATCGACAATCTGGATCGTAGAGATAACAGGCGAGCCAGTAGCATTATCTATATTTTCCACTCGATAGGTAATGGTTACGGTTTCATTCAAGTCGGAGAATGCTGGGGTACATACCTTAGTAAAAGAGATCTGTGGATCAGTAAATTTATTGCTGACCTGAGAGAAAATTGGAGTAGCAATTGTCTTTGTCGTGGAACCGACGTTGTAAGTATACTGATCGACTTTCGCAATATTCGTTATATTAGCCAAAGTCTCACGTCCTTTTTTACACTTTCTTAAATAATATATGATAGTAGTAGAAAATAGGTGATGAAAAATAGCACAATAAGAAAAGATTTGCAGACAAAGAGCCGTTGCAATGGAGTTTTACAGGAATGTTAACCCTTGTTGCGCAATTGCAAAGCATGATAACTAGCCATTTTGAGGCATTTCC
>JAUNRX010000175.1 GCA_030539495.1 bacterium
GGTATGGCTTCCGCTATGGAAAATATCGCATGGTTCTTCTGCCAAGTATTATTCGTTGGTGGTTCAGGCGGATTATTAATCCAAGGAACTATGGCCGGACTTGGTTATGACGTAGATCTTGCAGCATTAGCAAAAGTTGCAATCGTACCTGCAGTAGTAGCAATCGTAGCAAGTATGGTTTACTTCATTATCAAAGATAAAATGTTAGTGAAAAAATATTACAAAAAATAAAGGGGAGGAATAAAGTATGTCATTTGTTTCATTTTTTACAGATCCAGAGATCTTATTAGGAACTAAATTATTAGAAGTTGTATACATGATTATGGGACTTCTTGCAATCTATACAGGTGTAAAAAATGCTTGTGATAAAGAGAATTCCTCTCGAATTCCAACAAGTATTTTCTGGGTAGTCTTAGGTATCATTATCGGTTTTGGTAGATTTATCAACGGTATGGAAAATGGTGCAGTAATCACAGGTGTGTTAATCTTCATCATGGCAATTCCGGCAATCTTACAAAAGGTAAAACCAGGTAAGATTGACAAACCAACGGCGGAACAAAGCGAACGTCTTCTTAAAAAGAATGGTATGAAAGTATTCATTCCAGCTCTTTCTATTGGTCTAAGTGCAATTATCTTTGCTACATGTACTGATTTAGGCGCAATCGTTGGTGTTGCAGTAGGTGTTATCATCGGTGTGATCTTCTTAATGATTATGTCAAAAGAAAACACTCCAGTTGTTTTCTTAAAAGATACAGAACGTTTATTATCAACAGTAGGACCATTATGTATCCTTCCAATGTTACTTGCAGCATTAGGTGCTGTATTTACAAAGGCAGGTGTTGGTGAAGTAATCGCTTCCTACGTTGAAAAAGTAATTCCTAACGGGAATTTAACAGTAGGTATCATCGTTTATGCATTAGGTATGGTATTCTTCACAATGATCATGGGTAATGCATATGCAGCAATCACGGTAATGACAGTAGGTATCGGTGCACCATTTGTATTAGCATTAGGAGCTGATCCAACTGTAATCGGTATGCTTGCGTTAACAACAGGTTTCTGTGGAACATTATTAACTCCAATGGCAGCAAACTTCAATATCGTACCAGTTGCGATGTTAGATATGAAAAACCGTTTTGGTGTAATCAAGAATCAGGTAGTAATCTCTGTATTCATGATTATTTTCCAAATCGCATATATGCTTCTTTTTAGTTAATAGCTTTTAGAAAAGGATTTGATTATGAATAGTAAGTTACAACGAGGAGCACGAATCGTTGCCGAAAAGTGGTTAGAAGTAACTAAAGGTGAGCGAGTGTTTATTGTTACAAGTGAGGAACATGTAAATGAGGTGGCACTCATCGAACAGTATGCTAAAGAGGCAGGTGCGTTCGTTGAGGTTATGACATTTGAGAAACGACAAGGACAAGTGGGTCATTATTTTGATGAGCAAGAAGCTGTCTTTGACACTTATGATGTTATTCTTGGTGCAACAACGCATTCATTAGTCACAACCAAAGCAGTAAAAAGAGCAATTGAAAGGGGAAGTCGATTTTTATCGCTTCCTCTTTCTACAAATGATGACAGTTCTTTATTAGAATATGATTTTCTGTTAATGGACCCGGAAGAGAGTAAGCGAATGGCTGACCAGCTGTTCCTTCGATTAAAGGGTGGAAAAGAGATTTTGGTAACGACTGCGGCAGGAACTCGCCTAACATTTTCAATGGAAGGAAGAGAGGCGCAGTTATTTACAGGGGCAACCAAACAGGGAAATGGTTATTCTTCTTCCAGTTTTGAAATCTTTATTCCCGTAGTAGAAAATAAAACGTATGGAACAGGAATTGTGGATGGCTCTCTTGGTTATATCGGTGTGCCAAATGAGCCCGTACGAATTGATTTAAAAGACGGAAGAGTCTGTGAAATCGAGCAAAATGAAGCCGGTAGAAAGCTTAGCGACTACATGGCAGGCTTTAAGGATGATGGCATCTACGTAGCAGGCGAATTCGGAATTGGCCTAAATATATTTTCCCATTGTGCAGGAAATAGCTATATTGAGGATGAATCTGCATATGGAACATTCCATATTGGATTTGGACGAAATATCGCATTTGGCGGACAACAGGAAGCAAAAGGTCATTTTGACTTGGTATTTAGGAAGCCAGATATTTATATAGATGGCGTACTGATTATGAGCGAAGGAGAAATCCTTTGGGAAGATCAGTTTGAAAAAGTGATTTAGTAAAGGTGGTAAATAAAATGAAAGTACTTATTACAGGATTTGATCCATTTGGTGGAGAACAAGTAAACCCAGCATATGAAGCTGTGAAAATGCTTCCAAGTGAAATTGCAGGAGCAGAAGTAATCACATTAGAAATTCCTACTGTATACACTAAGAGTGGTGAAGCAGTGGAAAAGGCAATGGAAGAACACAACCCAGACGTAGTAATCTGTGTTGGACAAGCAGGCGGAAGAAGTTCCATCACAATCGAAAAAGTTGCAATCAACCTTGCAGAAGCTAGAATCAAAGATAACGCAGGCAATCAGCCAACGGATATTGCGTTACATGAAGATGGCGAGACTGCTTACTTCACAAACCTTCCTTGTAAGGCTGTTGTAAAAGAGTTACGTGACAACAACATTCCAGCGCATATTTCTTATACAGCAGGAACATTTGTATGTAACGACGTTATGTACCATGTACTTTACTTAATTAATAAGAAGTACAACAATGTTCGTGGTGGTTTCATCCACGTTCCATATGCATTAGAACAAGTAATCGAGAAACCTCAAGGTACATGTGCAATGTCTCTTGAAACAATTTCAAAAGGTCTTGAATTATCAATCAAAGCAATCGTTGAAAATGAACAAGATATCGCTCTTCAAGTAGGTACCATTATGTAGGTGAACTGCCGCTCTTAATTGGCTGTTGAACCGATCTGGGGGAGTTTATAGAAGTGACAAGGTCCAAACGCTCCTGTTAGGGAATGTTTGGACCTTGTTACTTTCTGGAATAGCAATCTTATTAAACGGTAAGTTTTTTGTTTTTCCTTACATAGTAGAAACTAATTACAAATACAATTAGCTCGGTAATTGGCATACAGAGCCAGATAATGTTGCTGTCAAACACAAGCGGAAGGGTAAGGATTAAGATGGAACTTAGGATTACGCTTCGCATGGTTGAAATCAACAAGGACTCTTTTGTCTTTAATACGCTTTGTAAGTAGTAAGAGGACAGGAGGTTGTATCCGGCCGGCAAGAAAGCGATAAAGTACAAGCGGATCGCAACATTTGTAATGTCCTTGATCTCAGGAGTAAGGCTTAAAAACACAGCAGATACCGCATAAGGGAATAGGATCCCCACAGCGCTAAACAAAATGCCCATTGTGACAATTGTAAAGTATCCTAAGCGTTTCGTTTCAGCGATACGTGTACTTTGCCCTGCACCATAGTTATAGGATATGATTGGCTGTACTGCCTGTCCTACCCCGGTAAATAAGGAGTTAAACAGGATAACACAGTTGGAAATGACGCCATAAACGGCAAGGGCAGTCTGTCCGCAGTATCTTAGTACCTGAATGTTAAAGAGGCATACGATCAGCCCGTTGGAAAATTCATTTAAGAAGCTGGAAATACCGCTTCCTGTAATTGTAGCAAGATGGGACATGATCTTTGTCGGCTTTACAAAACGTAAATTATTTGCCTTTCGAAAGAAATGACTAGACATAATAAGTCCTGATAAAATCATACCGCTGATGGAGGCGATGGCTGCCCCTTGGATACCAACACCCATATTCATGACTAACACGATATCTAAGAGAATATTTAGACATCCGCCTCCCATTACACCTGCAAGTGCCAGGTTAGGATTGCCGTCATTACGGATCCAAATAGCTAAAAAGTTGGATAAGACCACAATTGGGAGAAATGCTGTAATCCATTTCATATAAGAATGTGCATATGGATATAGCGTATCATTTGCTCCCATTAATCGTAAGATAGCAGGGAGATTTGTGCTATAGAGTAGCCATAATAGCAGGATGACTGCTCCAATGCCAAGTGTAGAGATGGTAAAGAAGTTTCTCCCTTCTTTCATATCATCCATCCCTTTATGGACATTCATGTGAATAGAGCCCCCGACTCCGAATAAAATTCCGGTGGACATTAAGATGGCAATCGGTGGAGTGGTAAGGCTTAGGGCAGCAAGTGCATCTGCACCTACCCCTTTTCCAATTACGATTGCATCTGCCATTGTGTAGATCGACATGACCATGGCACTGCCCAGAGAAGGAATTAGATATTTGCGATAAATACTTTTAATATTCTGATTTAATAAATCCATTTAAAACTCCTCTGATTATACATAAAAATTGTTCTTTCGACACATATCTGCTATTATAAACTATAAACCTACTTGAGAGTCAATTGATTCTAAGAAGAAAAGATGGGAGCTTTTAAATGGAGCATTATTTAAAAATTAATGAGGTTTCTAAGCTATTTGATATTCCGGTATCGACTCTGCATTATTGGGAGAATATTGGACTATTTCAAATAAAGAGAAACAAGGAAAATCGATATAGGGAATACTCTATGACGGATACCCTTAATATATGGGAAATCATGCTGTATCGAGAGCTGGACATACCGATCCAGGAAGCAAAAGAAATTCTCGACAAAGATGTGGATAATCTGGAACAGGTGTACGATGCAAATCAGAAGAAGCTAGAGGAAGAGATTAAGAAGTTAAAACGGAAGAAAGAAAAAATCAAAGAGCAGAAGCGTGTGATTGGCCTGCTAAAAGAGTTAGAACAGGACCAGTTTAGAACGTCAGAGCCGGACTTTTCCATTTGTAAGGTTGATTGGATCCAGATGGATACCATAAAGGAAAGCTTGGCTCATCCTTATAACTGTATTATGTATATTTCAGACGGGGAGAAGCGGGAATGTACTAGGGGGATAGCCCTTCCACCAAAGGAGGACGAGGAACTTCTTTGGGAGAAGAAGCAGGGCCAGAACCGATATATAGAATTCCTGCTGAAGATGAATGTGGAGGATAGTTCTGATAATAATTTGTCAGAAATCATTTGCAAGTTGAGAGAAATGGATATTCAGACAGGTGAAGTCATTGCTAGATATTTACTGGTAGCAAATGAGAAGGGAAGAAGAATGGAGTTTTATCGAGCGTGGATAGAAATAGAATAGGTAGTAATTGATAATGAAAACCATAATATACCAGTATAAATTTCCTTAATTATGTATTATTCTTTTAACATATATTTAATTTACAAGGAGATAATAAAATGAAAAAAACACTTTCCGCATTATTATTAGGTACAATGCTTGTAACATCTCTTACAGCATGTGGAGAAAAAACTGAAGGAACTGCTGCTACAGCTACACCAGCTGCAACTCCAACTGCAGAAGCTACAGCTACACCAGCTGCTTCTACTGAAAAAACTGAATTAAAAGATGGTACTTTCGAAGGTACTGGTAAAGGTCTTCAAGGAGATATCAAAGTTTCTGTAACTGTTGAAGGTGGAAAGATTTCTAAAATCGACATCTTAGAACAAAAAGAAACTGAAGCAATCTTTGCTACAGCTAAAGATGCTATCCCAGCTGCAATCATCGAAAAACAATCTACAGAAGTTGACGCAGTAGCAAACGCTACAATGTCTTCTAACGGAATTATGGAAGCTGTTGCTAACGCATTAGCTGCTAAATAATTTTAGTAGATATTGAGATATAAGAAAAGGCCACCAGAGGTTCTCTGGTGGCCTT
>JAUNRX010000176.1 GCA_030539495.1 bacterium
GATATCCGAAAAGCGTCGTTTCCGGATATCGATTAAAATGAACACCGATGGTTTTCAAACTTTCCTATAAGCGGTGCATTGGAGTGAGGGTAAGCGTTTATTTGTCTACAGTCTGAGCAGATAGTATAAAAACTATCTGCTATTTTTTTAACTAAAATAGAAACCTGTTTTCCTTAAAACATTGCAATATAGGTGACGAATATTGATGAGTTTCTACGCTTTTCAGAGAAAATTCAATAATTTATGAAAAATTAATAAAAAAGATAGATAAAATTTTAACAAAATAGACATAGTAAGTGTCGAATAAACGTGTTAAGATAGAGTCAGTTAGGAAACCCCAGTAAGCTGGCGGGTTTCCCAGAGATAAATAGAAGCAATTGTTACGACAAAAGCGCAATACATATAAGAAGGACTAGAATCAATGCGAGAAAAAGTAATTGATGTAGCGATTAAGGAATTTACAAAGAATGGTCTGAAGTTCACTATGAATGACATTGCGAAAAGCATGGGAATTAGTAAGAAGACCATTTATACCGTATTTGATAGCAAGGAAGCCGTATTTGAAGGAATCGCAGATCGATATTTTGCAGATTTCTTAGAGATGCAAGAATCGGTTTCCAAGGATAAGAACATGGATGTCATCACAAAGATTGAATTAATTCTATGTGCACTTCCTGAACGATATCAGAATATCGGACTAAGCAACTTATGTGAGCTTCGTGATAAGTACCCAAAGAGCTATAAAAGGCTGATGACGTATGTATCCGAGGGGTGGAACCTAGTAGCGCAGTACTTAGAACAGGGCATGAGGGAGAGAAAGGTACGAGAGCTATCTATTCCTATTGTTATGACTATGATTGAGGGAACTGTTACACAGTTTATGCAAAAAAAAGTATTAGTTGAGAATTCGATTACATATGAGCAGGCGAAGAAAGAGATGGTGAAGGTCATCATAAATGGCATTCGTTATGAGTAATCAATTGGATAGCTTTAGATAAAAGACAAATGAGATGAGACAAAGGAAGGAAAACACCATATGAAAGATGTTAGAATTTTAGAGATCAAAGAAAGCGTATTTGCTGACAATGATCAACAGGCAGATCAATTACGTGCGGAGTTAAAGGAAAAAGGAGTATTTCTACTTAATCTAATGTCATCACCAGGGTCCGGTAAGACAACAACGTTAACAAGAACTATTGAGACATTACGAGATACCTTTAAGATTGGTGTTATGGAAGCGGATATTGATTCCGATGTGGATGCGCATACCATTGCAAAGACTGGAGCTAAGGCGATTCAGCTTCATACAGGCGGAATGTGCCATCTAGATGCTGGTATGACTCGCCAGGGAATTGAAGGACTTGAAGTAGGAGACGTAGAGCTTGCAATTCTTGAGAACGTAGGAAACCTTGTATGTCCTGCAGAGTTTGATACAGGTGCTTCCAAGAATGCAATGATCCTTTCTGTTCCAGAAGGACATGACAAGCCATTAAAATATCCACTGATGTTTTCCATCTGTGATGTTGTATTAATTAATAAGATTGACGTTATGCCATACTTTGATTTTAACCTGGAAAAATGCAGAGAGTATATTGCAATGAGAAATCCAAATGCCAAAGTAATTCCAATCTGTGCAAAGACAGGAGAAGGAATGGACGAGTGGACAAATTGGTTAAAAGAACAAGTACAAGAGTGGAATGCGTAAGAAGTAAACTACAACAATTGAGAAACAAGGAAAAGGAGACTCACCAATGAAAAAAGAATTGGATAAAGAACTATATCCTGATTATGTGTATCCTACATACAAATTAAATGATGATGAGCCATTCAGAGAGCCAATTGCCAAGCTTGGCAAGATGATAACAGACCGAGTTCCACAAAAGCTAGGTCTTAAGAAAATTACAAAGGATGATCCTGAATATTGGGGACTTGCAGCTGTCGTTACGGATGAAGAAGCGAATATTGCGTTAAAGATGGGTGTACGTAAGCCAAGAACCTTAAAAGACATGGTAAAGTTAACTGGTCTAAAAGAAGAGGTACTGGAAGCACATTTAGAAGAAATGTCTAGAAAAGGACTTCTAGAGTTTGATTATGAGAATGCAGCAAGAGAGAAACGATATGTACTTCCTATGTACGTTCCAGGAGCTGCTGAGTTCTTTAATATGAACGCGGACGTGTTAGCAGAACATCCCGAAATGGGGATTTTCTTTGAGCATATGTCAAGACTTCCATTAGGCAAGATCGTTCCTTATGTACCAGAGGGTGGTGCAGGTGTAGGAATGCATGTAATCCCAGTAGAGAAAGCAATTGAGATGGAGAATACCTCCATTGATTTAGAACATATTTCATACTGGCTTGAAAAGTATGAAGGTAAATATGCAGCAAGTCCATGTTCCTGTCGTCGCGCTCGTCTTTCCTTTGACGAAGGTTGTGCAGATGATCCAGAAGGATGGTGTATTGCAGTTGGTGACATGGCAGACTACGTAGTAGAAAGTCAAAAGGGTGGCCATTACATAACAAAGGAAGAAGCATTAGAAATCTTTCGTCAGGCAGAAGAAAATGGGTTTGTACATCAGATTACCAATATTGATGGAAAGAATAAGATCTTTGCAATCTGTAACTGTAACGTAAACGTATGCTATGCACTTCGTACATCACAGTTATTCAACACACCAAACTTATCTCGTTCTGCTTATGTTGCAAAAGTAGAGAAAGACAAGTGTGTTGCTTGTGGTAAATGTGTAGAGTTCTGCCCTGCAGGTGCAGTTAAGCTTGGTCAGAAGCTTTGTTCCAAAGACGGCGGCGAGGTTTCTTATCCTAAGATGCCGCTTCCATCCCAACAAAAATGGGGCGAACATATGTGGACTCACAACTACCGTGATGTGAACCGTATCAATTGTTATGATACCGGTACAGCTCCATGTAAGACTGCCTGTCCTGCACATATTGCAATTCAAGGTTACTTACAGTTAGCAAAAGAAGGCCGTTATGATGAAGCATTAGCATTAATCAAAAAGGATAACCCACTTCCAGCAATCTGTGGACGTATCTGTAACCGCCGTTGTGAGGATGCTTGTACCCGCGGTGAAGTGGATGAAGCAATTGCAATTGATGAAGTAAAGAGATTTATTGCAGAACGTGATCTTCATGCAGAAACACGTTATATACCAAAGGCTACCGTTCCTTCCTTAAAGGGTGGATTTGATGAAAAGATCGCCATTATTGGTGGTGGTCCAGCTGGTCTTTCCTGTGCATATTTCCTTGCAGAAAAAGGATATAAGCCTACTATCTTTGAAAAGAATGAAAAACCAGGTGGTATGCTGATGTATGGTATTCCATCTTATAAATTAGAAAAAGACGTTATTGATGCAGAAATCGAAGTAATCAAGGCAATGGGTGTTGAAATAAAATGTGGCATTGAAGTAGGCAAGGATATTACAATCGACGAACTTCGTGCACAAGGATACAAAGGATTCTATGTAGCAATCGGTTGTCAGGCAGGTAGAAAACCTGGTATTAACGGACAAGATGCACAAGGAGCTTACACAGCAGTAGAGTTCTTAAAAGAGGCTGGAGAGAAGGAGAGCTTTGCACTTGATGGAGATGTTGTCGTTATCGGTGGTGGTAACGTAGCAATCGATGCGGCAAGAATTAGTGCACGTTGTGGTAAAGGCAAAGTATCTATGTTCTGTCTTGAAAGCAGAGAGAACATGCCAGCAAGTAATGAAGAAATCGTTGAGACATTAGAAGAAAAGATTTCAATCAACAACAGCTGGGGACCAAAAGAAGTGCTTACTGAAGGCGGAAAAGTGGTTGGCGTTGTATTTAAGAAATGCTTAAGCGTGTTAAATGCAGAAGGAAGATTTGCTCCAGTTTATGATGAAAATGATACAGTGACAGTTCCATGTAAGCATGTTATTTTCTCCGTAGGACAGGCAATTGACTGGGGTAACTTACTGAAAGGCTCCAAAGTTGAGCTTCGTCCAAATGGTGGAGCAATTGCAGACAAGCTTACGTTCCAAACAGCAGAACCAGACATCTTTGTAGGTGGTGATGTGTATACAGGTCCTAAGTTTGCAATCGATGCAATTGCAGCAGGTCGTGAAGGCGCAGTTTCCCTTCATCGATTTGTACATGAACATTGTACACTTACCATTGGACGTAACAGACGTGACTTTGTTGAACTTGATAAAGCAAACCTGGATCTTAAAGGATATGACAAGGATGAAAGAAAAGCTCCAAAAAGACCGGATGTAGAAAAGCAGGCGAAGACATTCCGTGACTTATCTTGTACCTTTACAGAAGAACAGGTGAAAGCAGAAACATCCCGTTGTCTAGGCTGTGGTGCTTCCGTAGTCGATCCAAACAAGTGTATCGGCTGTGGTGTATGTACGACAAAATGTGTATTTGATGCAATCCATTTACATCGTAATCTTCCAGGATGTTCTGAAATGGTATCTTCCGAAGACAAGTTGAAACATATTATTCCTAATATGATTAAACAACCAATTAAGATTAAATTTGCTAAGAAAGAGAAATAGACAATGCATGAATTAGGAGTTACATTTCACATTATGGACAGTCTTGAAAAAACAGCTGCTGAGAACAACGTAGAAGAAATCACAAAAGTGATATTGGAACTTGGCGAAGTTTCCACAGTAATTGAGTCTTACCTTACAAACTGTTGGAAATGGGCGGCAGCAAAGAGACCGTTATTTCAAAATTCTGAACTTATTGTTGAAACACTCCCTGCAATCACATATTGTCAGGCTTGTGAAAAGACATACCCGACCGTAGAATACGGAAAGGTATGTCCACACTGTAAGAGTCCTGAAACCTATCTGTTACAGGGAAATGAGTTTAACATTAAGGAAATAGAGGTCCGATAACGACCAAAGAGAAAGGAAGAAACGTATGATTTTTCAAATTTATGGTGACACAGCAGCATGGCAGCTTTTAGGCTGGCTTATGGTGTTTGTCGGATTAGTTCTTATGAATGAAATCGCACGACGTACGAAAATCGGCGGAATTGCATGCTTTATCGCATTACCAGCAGTGCTTAGCGTTTACTTTATTGCCATCCATATTGGAGCTGCAATGGGGGCTGAATGGGCGTTAACAAATGACACTTATGTACATATGAACAGCTGGTTCCATTATGCAAAACTGTATGCAGCAGTAGCCGGCTGTATTGGCTTTATGGTTTTAAAATACCACTGGGGAAAGCTTGGAAATGTTAACTGGTTTAAAGCATTCCCATTTATCATCGTTGCAATCAATATCCTAATTGCCGTTGGTTCTGATTTTGAATCAGCAGTAAGAGCCGGTTCTTTATCCGGTGGCTGGTGGAAATCTTCCGAAGGCGTATGGCTTTACGGCGGCTGGTGGAACGTACTTAACGGTATGGCCGGCTTGATTAACATCTTCTGTATGACTGGATGGTGGGGGATCTACTCCTCAAAGAACAAACAGCAGGATATGCTTTGGCCGGATATGATCTGGGTATTCATCCTTGCATACGATGTATGGAACTTCCAATATACATATGCAAATCTTCCAACACACTCCTGGTACTGTGGTGTAGCATTATTACTTGCTCCAACGTTTGCAAATGCACTTTGGAACAAGGGTGGCTGGATCCAAAACCGTGCAAATACACTTGCAATCTGGTGTATGTTTGCTCAAGTGT
>JAUNRX010000177.1 GCA_030539495.1 bacterium
CAAAATTCAACGTAAATTAATAACATATACTTATTTTGTTATGTTGAGGTGAAAATCATGTACGAAAAGCGGAAACATCTGTTAAAAATAGTTGCCATATATATATTGGCGGCTCTTGTTATCGTATTTTTATTAGTTTACTATAGCGAGGACCAGAGGGCTAAGGCAGAAAACAACAAGGAAAACCAGATCACGGTAAAGCCAGAGACGTTTAGGCAGGAGTATCGTAATCCGAAAGGAGAAATCCGGCTAGTCTTATCCTATCAGTATCCAAATATATCAGGAGAGTACAAAGGAATAGATAAGGCAAATTGCCGCTATACCACTCTTTTTAGTAATTGGCTGATGGATCAGGATGAGATTATTGATTCCGTGTCAGAAGAGGAAAATACCGGCGGATCCAAGTATGGAAATGAGGTCAGCTATACCATAACGTATAATCGTAATAATATATTAAGCGTATTATTTGAAGGGTATTTATTTGCAGGTGGGGCTCATGGAATGCCTTATCGTGTTCCAACCAACATTGATCTTAGGGTTGGAGAAGAGGTGGATTTGACCAAGCTTAAGAATACATCCAAAGAAGAGATTAAGAAACAGGTAAATGATGCGTTTAAGAAAAAAATAGACCAAGATAAGTCATTATATTGGGACAATGCTTATACAATTGTAGAGCAGACAAAGTTTGAAGATTTAAAATACTATTTCACAGAAGATGGGATTGTATTTTATTTTGATCCGTACGTGTTGGCACCTTATGCAGCAGGATTTGTAGAGGCGGCAATTAATTATTAACAAGATATTCTACGACTGTCATATCGATAAAATGTATATTTTGACAGAGTATGGCAGTCGATTTATATAGGAAAAGATATAATTTTGTTATGTTTTTAAATATAAAGATAAATATTACAATATTTTAAAAAAGTATTAAATCTTTAATATATTTAAGACAGGAAGAAAAATTAATGTATAATAGTAGAAGCAGACGGAGTTATACAAGAAACGCCAATCAAGGTGTAATACAAGGAAGTAAAAGAGGTAGATATGAGTAAGAATGAATTAAATAGAACCAAAATCAGTGGAAATACGAAAAAGATTGTATTTGGTTGTGTTGGCCTGTTGCTAGGAATTCTTATAATTGCATACCTATGTGTATCGCAATTTTATAAAGACCATTTTTATGCACAAACGTTTATTAATGGTTTGGATTGCTCCAACTTAACTGCGGAGGAAGCGAAAGAACTGATTTCTGAGAATGTCAATACATATGTCCTGACGATTAAAGGGCGAAATGATGTGACTGAAAAAATTAGTGGTGCAGACATTGGCTTACAATGTAAATTTGATCAAGATATTAATGATGTATTAGCGGATCAATCCGCATATTCTTGGTTATCCAATACGTGGAAACACAACAAGGTAGATAATCCATATACATTATCTTACGATGAAGATAAACTAAAAGAAGTGATTAGCAACTTACAGTTTTTAAAGAAGAAAAATCAGGTAGAACCTAAAAATGCTACAATTAGCGAATATGATGAGCAAAAAGGGTTTACAATCATTCCTGAAGAACAAGGAAGCAAGGTAACTAAAAAGAAATTGACTGAGGTGTTAACATCAGCAATTAAAAATCTAGATGGCGAACTTGTACTTGAAGAAGCAGATTGTTATAAGAAGCCGACAATCACAAGCAATGATGAAATCTTACAAACGGCAATGAAGACAATCGATAAATATATGAGCACAAAGTTAACGTATACATTTGGTGATAAGACAGAAGTATTAGACGGTACTAAGATAGGTCCTGCAATCAAAGTAAATGATGAAGGAACAGTAACGCTTGATGAAAGTAAGATTGAGGAATTCGTAGCTTATATCAGAAAGACATACAATACCGTATTTACAAATCGTCAGTTCAAGACTTCTTATGGAAAGGTAATTACGACACAAGGCGGAGATTACGGCTGGTGGCTAAATACTAACGGAGAATTAAAAGAAGTTTTAGAGTGTATTAAAAAAGGCGAGCAAAAAGATAAAGAGCCAGTCTATATTCAAACTGCAGTACAGTATGGTGCGGATGACTTAGGAGACAGCTATGTTGAAATCAACTTATCTGCACAGCATCTATTTGTTTATAAAGATGGTAAGAAAGTAATAGAGACAGACTTTGTTTCAGGAAGTGTTATAAAAGGATATGAAACTCCAGCCGGAGTGTTCCCACTTCAATATAAGGAAACAGATGCAACATTAAAAGGACAAGGATACAACACTCCAGTTAAGTACTGGATGCCATTTAACCGTAATATAGGTATGCATGATGCATCTTGGAAATCATCATTTGGTGGTAGTCAGTTTATCAATAACGGATCTCATGGCTGTATTAATCTTCCACCTTCAATGGCACAGAAGATCTTTGGCTATGTAGAAAAAGGAATGCCAGTTATATGTTATCACTTATCTGGTACAGAAAGTTATAATGTAAAACAATACGAAAGTGCAAAGAGCAGAGCACCAAAATCAGCTCAATAATAGATATAAAAAGAGAAGCTCCTTACGATTGGATAAAACAATGGTAAGGAGTTTCTCTTTTTTAAGTTAAGTAAAATATTACAAAACTTTTAAAAAGTATTAAATTTCCAAATTTTACTAGAAGTATACTCGGATTAATGTATAATAGAAAAGCATAGAGGGTTATACAAAAAAACACCTTTTGGTGGGAAGAAAGAAGTTAAAGAGGTAGATATGAGTAAAAAGGTTGTAAGTGAGCACACAAACATGAAAACAATACGAATGATAATACTTGGATGTCTCGCATTAATAGTTGCAATTTTGTTAATTGCTTATTTATGTGTCTCCCAATACTACAAAGAACATTTCTATGCTCAGACTTATATTAATGGAATGGATTGTTCTAATTTAACAGCAGCCGAAGCTAGAGAGAGAATTACAGAGAATGTAAATACCTATGTTCTTAATGTAAAGGAACGAAACGATGTTACGGAGCGTGTGGTAGGTGCAGACATTGGATTAAAATGTACCTTTGATCAGGATATTGCAAAAGTATTAGATGAACAGTCTGCATATTCTTGGATTTTAAACACATGGCAGGATAATAAAGTAGATAATCCATATCAGCTTACCTATGATGAAGAAAAACTCAATGCAGTAATTGATAAGTTAGAATGCTTACAGGAAAAAAACGAAGTAGCGCCTGAAAATGCAAAGGTCAGCAGCTATAGCAAGGATAAAGGATTTACAGTAGTTGCAGAAAAACAAGGGACAAAGATTGATAAAGACAAATTCGTAAAGGCAATTCAAGCATCTATTAAGAACTTGGATTCACAAGTAGTAATTGAGAAACAAGATTGCTATGTAAAGCCTGAAATTACAAGTGAGGATACTTCAATTAAAAATACAATGGATACGATTAATAAGTATATGGCTACTAAGATTACATACAAATTTGGTAACAAGACTGAAGTCTTTGACCAGGCAGATATTGGACCAGCTTTAAAAGTAAGTAAGAAGGGCAATGTTTCCATTGATGAGGATAAGATTAAAGAGTATGTTGAAAAATTAGCAAAGACATATAATATCGTTCCAGCTTCGATTGATTTTAAAACATCCTATGGTACAGTGGTTCCAGTAGAGAACATAGATTTAGGATGGAAACTGGATACCGACACAGAGCAGAAAGACTTGATTGCATCCGTTAAAAAAGGTGAACAGAAGCAAAAAGATCCTACTTGTAAAAAGAAGGGCAGAGCATATGGTACTACTGAACTTGTTGGAAATACATATGTAGAAGTTGACTTAAAGAATCAAAAGATATTCTTCTATAAGAATGGTAAAAAGATGGTGGATGCAGGTATTGTGTCAGGAAATCCAAATACAGGCCATTCTACACCAGCTGGAGCTTACGTTATAGCATTCAAAGATTATGACAGATATTTAAAGGGAGCTACTTGGAACTCACATGTTACCTATTGGATGCCATTTAATAATGATATTGGATTACATGATGCATATTGGCAACATGGTAACTTTGGTGGCAGCCGTTATTTAGTTCATGGTTCTCATGGTTGCGTTAACTTATCATTAACAACGGCAAAGACAATTTATAATAATGTTGATGCAGGTACTCCAGTAATCTGTTATAGATAGGAGATACAAAGAACAGCCTACATAATAGGAAAGAGCGGTGTGCAAGATTTTCAAAGATAATTGGATACTTTATAAGATTAGATACCCTGCAGTTAGTGTTTTCACTGGTTGCAGGGTATTTTCGTGTGCCTCCTGTTTGACAAACATGGCTTATATGATAGAATGAAGAAAAGAGAACCGTTGATCAAAGAATAGAGAGGAGGCAGCTTGGACAGATATTACGATTGTCCAATAAAAATATGAGATTTGTAGCAGTGGGAAAGAAAAATAGAGAGACATTTGATAACCTATTTAATCTGTATTTACATGATTTAAGTGAGTATAGTACCTGGATTGGAGAACGCCAAGGAGAAGATGGCATCTATCTAAAAGGAATTACAGAGAAGTATTTTAACGACGAAACCATCGTATACCTAATTTATTATCATGAGCATCTTGCAGGATTTATCTGCCTTTCTTGGGGAAGCAAAGCCGAGCACAAGGCGGATTATATGATTCAGGAATTCTTTATCTTACGACCATTTAGAAAGACTGGATTTGCAAAAAGGACAGTTCGTGAGATATTCCGTAAATATCCGGGAAAATATAGTTTACATGTATTAAAACAAAACATTCCTGCTCATCGCTTCTGGAGAAGAAGAATTACAGAGGCAGGGGCTACCTTTAAGTTCTATTGGTTTGATGAAGAACAGGATACGTATCTCTTTGAAATCAAGAAACAGGAACAATAAGTTTAACTTGATGACAAAAGGGTATACTATAAGCTAGCAATAGTATTTTTTAGACACATCCGGTTGACAAATATAGTGAATATGGTAGAATGGAAGTGTTTTTAAAATAAGAGAAAAACGTTGACAAGGAGTATTAAGAGTCACAGGTTTTTAGAGAACTACCGGTTGGTGAAAGGTAGTAGCCGAAGCTCCCAACTCGCCTTTGAGTTCTTTTACTGAAACTAAGTAGGTAAAAGCGTTTCATTCACGTTATAGAATTAATGAGTGCGTTAAAAATCTAAGGACTTATAGAATATAAGTTTACAAAAGATTTTACGAAATAGAGTGGTACCACGGAAGCTTATGCCTTCGTCTCTTATAAAGAGATGAGGGCTTTTTTTAATGTTTTAGGATGAATCCCTAAACATTAAAAAATCGTTTACGGATGTACAGCTACCACTTGTAATAGTAAACAGTGTTTCACACAGAATGGAGGAAATTATGACAGAAATGTATAACCATAAGACCATTGAAAAGAAATGGCAAAAAGTCTGGGATGATGAAAAAGCATTCGCAGCAACTAACGACTATACAAAACCTAAATTTTACGCATTAGTTGAATTCCCTTATCCATCAGGACAAGGTCTTCACGTAGGTCATCCAAGACCATATACTGCGCTTGATATCGTAGCAAGAAAGAGAAGAATGCAAGGGTACAACGTACTTTATCCAATGGGATGGGATGCGTTCGGTCTTCCAACTGAAAACTATGCAATCAAAAA
>JAUNRX010000048.1 GCA_030539495.1 bacterium
TAGCTGCCATTTCTTTCATTTGACCTAATGCTCTGAATTGTTCTGTGATTTCTTCACGTTGTCTGATTACATCATCAGTCATTTCTCCACAGCCAGTGTTCATCCAGTCTTTTTTCTTTTCAGCCATTAAGTAGTCAATACCGTATAAAGCTACACGACGGTAATCGCCTACGATACGTCCACGGCCATAAGTATCTGGAAGACCAGTGATGATCTTGTTACGACGAGCAGTTAAGATTTCTGGAGTATATGCATCAAAAACACCTTGATTGTGTGTTTTGTGGTATTCTGTAAAGATTTTGTGTAATTCTGGAGCTGGAGTATAACCATTTGTAGTACAAGCTTGTTCAGCCATTTTGATACCACCGTAAGGCATGAAAGCTCTCTTAAGAGGTTTGTCTGTTTGAAGACCAACAACTTTTTCTAATTCTTTTCCGCCTTCGCAGATGTAACCAGGTCCGTGGGAAGTGATACTAGATACGATTTCAGTATCCATATCTAAAACGCCGCCTTTAGCACGTTCTTCTTTTTGAAGCTTTTGAAGTTCACCCCAAAGTTTATCAGTTGCTTCTGTAGTACCTGCTAAGAATGTTTCATCACCATCAAATGGTGTATAGTTGTTTTGAATGAAATCTCTAACGTTAACTTCTTCAGTCCAAAGTCTTCCTTCGAAACCATTCCATTGTTCTCTTTGTTCCATGAAAATATCCTCCTTGTAATGTATAAGCCGATCGATTAGTTCTACCAACCAGCATGAATTAATAGCAATTAATTTATTATCAAACACCTGTGTTAAGAAATAGATGTTCTTATCTAAGTAAGCAGTCCCCCGACTGTTATATCAAAGATTTTTAATTTCGCACACTATGTTTGCTAAATTTTTCACATTCTATTGTGACATGTGGTCGTTCTTTGATACGGCTTTATTATACAAGATGATTTTCAAAAAAGAAAGTACAATTTCGCCCTTATTTCCCTTGTATTCGATTTTATACAATACTAGTAGACTCATAAATCGAACATACAAAAAAAGCCAAGAAATAGAGTATTTACCCTTATTTCCTGGCTTTTCTAATTTTCAATACTATATGACTAGATCAAATAGCGAAACGGTTGTGCCACACGACCAAAGATCCTCATTGCCATGTCTTTCTTGGTTTCCATTTTTTCAATTTTTAGATGCTCCGGCACCTCATATTCGGTTGAATTAATCACTTTTCTACAATCTTTTTCCATTTTTCCCATATATTCGGATAGTAACTTTGTTAATTTTTTGCTATTAATTGCAACCATTAATTCAGTATCCATATAAACACTTCTTAAATCATAGTTAAATGATCCCACAATTGAAATGTTATCATCGATTACAATGGATTTTCCGTGATAGGACGTTCCTCCATCATATTCATATAAGGAAATATCCGTCTTTAAGAGCTTTCCTTTGTTAATACGGTAATCGGAAGATGCTACAAAATTATCCCCATTTTCAATGGAATTTACCATCATTGTCACACTAGGAACCTCACTAGCTACATTCTTAAGCACAGAATACATATAATCGTTACACACTGCATATGGCGTATGAATGATCACTCTGTCTTTTGCCTGAAGCATTAACTGCTCCAGCTGATATAGTACCTTAGGCTCTTTTCCATAAATACCGGTGTCTCCTGAAATCAGACTCACACTATCAGTCTCCACAGTATCCTTCTCATAATCATAGGTCGTAAAATAGTCCGGTTTCTCATTTTCTAGCTGCTTATAATGGTCCTCTAGCCGTTTAATCTGTTCCTTTACCTTTTCATTTTTACGCAGGCTCTCATCATTACTAAAGGTCTCACAATACTTAGAGTTCCATATGTTTTCAAAATACGTTTCTAATTGGTACAAGGAACTTTCCTTGTTCTCTGTGCCATGCTTTGTATTATAGATTAGAACCTCTCTGTCATAGCTTTTTCCTCTGGTTGGATAGTCGCCAATAAAATAATCAAAGGTATTACGCCCTCCAAGAATATAGGCATAGTCATCCACGATAATATACTTGTCATGCATACGCCCCTGACTTGTCCAAGGGGTTAACAGGTTGATTGGATTATAAAAACGGATTTCTATATTAGGATGTGAGGAAATGGCAAAAAAGAAATTATTCTTTCTCATACGATACTGGCCATTCATTCCATCCACTAAGATGGATACCTTTACTCCCTCATCCGCTTTCTTTAACAAAATGGATGCAAGGTCTGTCGTACTGTTTCCCTCACGCATATCAAAGGTCGATAATATAATTCGCTCCTTTGCTACATGAAACAGGCGCACTCTGTCCTCCCAGGCTGATAGATTGCTTTCCAATAATTTTGCACGATCCACAGCCGTTTCTCTATTATAAACTTCATTTACAATATCAATTTCATTTTTCGTCTTATCACTGACTTTCTTATAATGTACAAATGGAACGATTGCTCCAATCACCATGTACAGTATCACTGCAAGTATACATAATAGAATGCATAACAGCTTATGACGCTTTATAAACTTCCACATAACATGCCTCCCAACGGCTTGGTCCTTTATCCAATACCATAGCATGGTAAAATTACTTATTCAATAGATGTTATCTTAAGTTATTCTAAAATAATCCTGAATACAGTAACATAATTACTATGTGCGCATCTTATTTGTTTCATTCTTTCTGTTGGTAATCAAATAAATCTGTGATCAAGTGCCTATGCCTCCATATCAAGATCTCTATATACGGTATAGCATACGTCTCTTCTTTTTGCTGCTAGAATATGTATACTAGAAACAGCGCTACACTGTTTCTAGCTTTTTATTACATATTTAATGCCAAATATAAAACGACTGCATCTTTAAACTTTCTTGGATTATATCCTGTTTCCCTGGCGATACGGTCTAATTTATATTGTAGGGTATTCTTATGAAGAAACAGTCGCTTACATGTTGCGGTCAATGACATCTCTTCCTCATAATATACCTGAAGCACTTCTTTATCCTCTTTTGTTAAGGCTGACATTGTCTTTGCCTTATACTTGTCCCTAATTTCGGGTTGCATACTTCCATAGATCATACCTAGGTCTAAGTCATCAAAACTTGCAAATGAAGCTTTTCCATCCTGTAAGCTGCTACTTGCTATCTTTGCTGTCTCATAGGATTTCTTAATCTGATACACACTTTGTCTTGCTCCCAGCGCTATCGTTAACAGTTTGTTATACTCTTCTGCAAATGCCTCAATCTGCTGTCTTTCTTCCTTCATACACTTTTCCGATATAATTGCAATGTATTCACTTGGATAGTGGTAGGAATAGAACGAACAACCAATACTGTCGAATAGCTGCATTAAACGCTGTTCAATCAAAGATAGATTCATCAGATTATATCTAGTATTAATCTGAATATACAGGACACGCATCTTCTCTTCCATGTTTAAATTCATTTCCTCTAAGCATAAGCTGAGATACTCATGGTTTACTTTCTGTCCATATAATAAGGAATCCATTACATATTTCATCTTTTCTCGTTTGGTTCGATGGAAAGACTCAATCTCCTGCTCTCTGATTAACAGCATGGTAATCCTTACTGCCAAGTATGCAAATTGTCTTACTGCTTCTGGTTCACCGCTAATTCCAATTACGGCTATAAAAACTCCATTATGATAAATCGGGATATTTACTCCCCTTTTGGTTCCTAGAAAACTATTATCTTCCGCAACCTCTATTGTTTCATTGCTTGCTGCTACTTGTCTTCCAATTTCATGATACTGCCCAACTCGCTCCTCATTGGTACTTGCAAATATGGTTCCATATTCATCGATGTAGTTGATATCATATCCACATACATCTTTTACCGTATTTACAATTTGCTGGGCTACTTTTCTGCTTATTCTTGTTGTCATACTTTTCTCCCAAATTCAATTATCCTATTCCATTTATATACTATATTTGTACTTTATACTATATTTTTTTACAAAATTTATTTAAAAATTGTTCTTCATTACATACAATTTAAAGAAATAACCAATTATAATTACTATATAATATATTCGGAGGAATTGAAATGAAAGTAGTAGTAGCAATAGATTCGCTCAAAGGCAGTCTAACTAGTTTAGAAGCCGGCTTCGCGATTCAAGAAGGAATTCATAAAGTAAATCCTTCTGACGAAGTAATCATTCGCCCCTTAGCAGACGGCGGTGAGGGCACTGTTGAAGCGTTAGTAAAAGGAATGAATGGCTCTCCACAATCTGTAATGGTAACTGGACCACTTGGAGAACCGGTAAACTGTGAATATGGTATTATCAATCATTCCAAAACAGCAATTATCGAAATGTCAGGAGCAGCGGGTATCACGTTAATCCCAGATAACAAACGAAACCCATTAGAAACTACGACATACGGTGTTGGTGAAGTAATTAAAGATGCAATCAAAAAAGGATGTCGACGCTTTATCGTTGGTATTGGCGGCAGTGCCACTAATGATGGCGGTATGGGTATGTTACAAGCCCTTGGATATGACTTCTTAGACCAAAACGGATCCCCAGTCCCATTTGGTGCAAAAGGTCTCCAAGTCCTAGATCGCATTTCCGATGAAAATGTAATCAAAGAATTAGCAGAATGTGAATTTCACATTGCCTGTGATGTTACGAACCCACTATGTGGAACAAATGGTTGCAGTGCCATTTACGGACCACAAAAAGGCGCAACACCAACTATGATTATGGAAATGGATCGCTGGCTTGCATACTATGCAGCGTTAGCAAAAGAAAAATATCCAAAAGCAGATGCTAAGTTCCCTGGAACAGGTGCTGCCGGCGGTATGGGATTTGCATTCTTAACCTTTACAAATGCCGTTTTAGAATCTGGAATTCAACTGGTGTTAAAAGAAACTAATTTAGAAGAATACGTAAAAGATGCTGACCTTGTAATTACTGGAGAAGGTCGCCTCGATGGACAGACTGCAATGGGTAAAGCACCAATCGGTGTTGCTCAGTTAGCAAAGAAACATAATAAACCAGTCCTTGCTTTTGCTGGTTGTGTTACTCAGGATGCAAAAGCATGCAATCAAACTGGAATTGATGCATACTTCCCAATCCTACGCTCACTCTCTTCTTTAGAAGAGGCGCTTCAACCTGATACAGCAAAACGCAACATGACAGATACAGTGGAACAAGTATTCCGCTTACTCGCAGTAAAGGAGAGTTTATAAAATGACTTATGAATTCACGACCTTAGGAGCTATTATTGGCCTTATTTTGGCCATCGTACTTATTATCTATAAAGTACAACCTGCCTATAGCCTAATTTTCGGTGCCTTAATCGGTGGCCTTATCGGCGGTGGCGGATTGGTTGGAACTGTAGCTACCATGTTGGTCGGCGCACAGGGCATGATGTCCTCAGTTCTTCGTATCTTAACGAGTGGTATTTTAGCAGGCGCTTTAATTAAAACAGGTGCAGCTGAAAAGATAGCCGAAGTCATTGTCGCCAAGCTGGGCGAGAAGCAGGCCATCTTCGCAATTACCATTGCGACCACAATTATTTGTGCGGTTGGTGTATTTATCGATATCTCGGTTATTACCGTAGCTCCTATCGGTCTTGCCATCGGTGCAAAAGCAGGATTTAATAAACCATGTATCTTACTTGCCATGATTGGCGGCGGTAAGGCTGGTAATATTATTTCTCCAAATCCAAATACAATTGCTATTTCAGAAGCATTTGGTGTAGATCTTACTTCTTTAATGTACAAGAATCTTATCCCTGCATTATTTGCAATTATCGTTACTGTAATTCTAGCTTCCTTCCTTAAAAAGACAGCAGGATCCCCAATTACAGAACGCGATCTTGACGATAAAGAAGAAAAAGATCTTCCTTCCTTCCTAGCAGCCATTTGCGGCCCATTAGTCGTAGTCATCTTACTTGCACTTCGACCATTGGCTGGAATTGCAATTGATCCATTGATTGCATTGCCAATCGGCGGTTTTGTCTGTGCACTTGCAACAGGCCAAATCAAACATTTTAAAGAACACACAGACTATGGTATTAGCAAAGTTATTGGCGTGTCCATTCTATTAATCGGTACTGGTACGATTGCCGGTATCATTAAAGCTTCTAACTTGCAATACGATATGATTAACTTATTAAACGCTTTAAACATGCCAGCATTTATTTTAGCTCCTCTTGCAGGTATCTTAATGGGCGGTGCAACTGCTTCTACAACAGCTGGTGCAACAATTGCATCTCAGACATTTGCATCCACATTAACTGCTGCCGGAGTTAACCCACTATCCTCAGGTGCAATGATTCATACAGGCGCTACGGTAATCGATTCCTTACCTCATGGCTCTTTCTTCCATGCAACTGGTGGTGTAGCAAATATGTCTATTAAGGAACGTCTTAAACTAATTCCTTATGAAGCATGTGTTGGTTTAACAAGTACAATCGTAGCTGTAATCCTTTATTTAATTGGATTTTAATAGTCTACCCGTCATCTAGATGACAACTCCATTGGAGAGAGAAAGCCCTATTGCCATGTCTTCCTCCCTCCAATGGTTCATACAACATAAGTGAAAGGCATTTGTGATGCAATGCCTTTTACATAACATGCACTCAATAAAAAGGAGGCATACACTAACCGTAACTAGTGTATGCCTCTTTTTCTCTTTTCTTTATACAAATACTACTTGTACCAATACCATATAAAGAACTGTTCCACCTAAAATGCTTAATAGCACATTTTCCTTCCATTTATGAAGCAGCGTAATACATAGGATTGCCAATACCTCTGGCACTCCATAAGGAACCTTCGTTACCGAAACGTCTTTTAAACAATAGATTACTAAAAGTCCCATCATCGAAGCCGGAAGTACTTTTCCTAAATAGACAATAGCCTTAGGAGGTTCCTTATGCTCCGGAAATAGCAGAAATGGTAAGAATCTAGTAAACATGGTTCCTAATGCAATGGCAAGAATCATAATAATGGTCTCTAATGGGCTTAATACCATAACTGTTTCCTCCCTCCAAGTAATACTACTAAAATCAAGATCATTGCGGGAATTACCAAGTTACCAGCTCCAAATATAATAAGGCTGATTGTTGTCCCCGCCAATCCGATGATTGCCGGAATTCGATTTTCTTTCACTTTCCACTGTTCTAAAAACAGCACCACAAAAAGTGCAGTTAATGCAAAATCCATTCCCTTTGTATTGAATGTAATATAATTTCCTGCAATGCTTCCAAGAAAAGTTCCTGTGATCCAGTAAATATAATCTAGGAGGGAAATTGCAAAATAGAAATACTTTTTATTTACTCCTGGTTTTGGAGTCGTACTATATGTAATCGAAAATGTCTCATCGCACAATACATAAATTAAGAATGCCCGTATCTTCCCAAGCCCCTTATATTTATCAAGCATGCTGATGCCATAAAAGATATGTCTGGCATTTACTAATATACTTAATAGAAATGCCTGCAATGGATAAAATCCTGTGGCCAACAGAGTAATTGCTACAAACTGCATACTTCCGCAAAATGCTACTGCACTCATTAGGACTGCCCAGATTACTCCATACCCTTTGGTCTGCATTAGGATGCCATATGTAACTCCTAACACTAAAAATCCAGTTAGTACAGGAATGGTATGTGGAAATGCCTGAGCGAATGCGTGCCGAATCTCCTTATTTCTCTCTTTCATTCTATGATTCACCTCTTTTGCACATTTTATGCTTTCCCCTTTCTAGTGTCAAGAGCTAGAATACGTAAAAACACCTGCCAATCACTACAACCGGCAGGTGTTACATTTCTTCGAAAATAGGTTATTTTCTATATCCCTTTTTAATCATATTTTCAATTTTCTTTCGAATCGTTATACTTACATATCTTCCACCATGGTAGCAGATGACATCTTTAATATCATAGGAAAGCAGTTTCTTTAAAGACTCAACCTCCTGTGCTTCATCCAATACATAGAATGGATCTGCAATACGTAAGATGCCTTTTTCACAAGTCAATGCATCCCCACTGATTAAGGTCTTTGTCTCCTCTATATAAAAGGATAAATGTCCCGGCATATGACCTGACGTATCAATCACCTTTACTCCTCCACAGATTGGAAGCACTTCACCATCCTCTAAACATTCTACATGGTCAATATACTGTACGGAATGCAACATGTTAAGGAAGCCTTCGTCTGCCCCTGTCTTCTCTGCCTGAACAAGACGCAGTGACTTTTGTTTTCCTGTAATGAAAGGAGCCTGCTCCTTGGAACAGTATACTTTAATCTCTGGGTAACGATCTGTAAGCTCTTTTAATGCCCCTATATGGTCATGATCATGATGTGTGATCAGAATTCTCTTTACTTGCTTAATATCTAAGCCTGCTTTTGCTAATGCTTTTTCTATCTTCTCTAAAAAGCCAGGATAACCGCAGTCAATCAATGTAAGGCTTTCCTCATCCTTTAATACCACTGGATAAATTACGCATTTTACTTCATCTGCTGAAAATTCCATCGGTAACATGATTACTTGATTCATACAATCCCCTCCGCTATAATTTATTTTTTCGTAATATACAAATTATAACAGTTCCTTCCTCAATTATCCAACCCTTTCTACGGAATTTGAAATCATATCAAGAAATGCTTGATGAATTCTCGCATCAGAATCTAGCTCTGGATGGAAGGATAGTGCAATCTGGTTGTGGTATCGCACTGCAATAATATTACCATCCACTTTTCCCAATACCTCAACATTTCCTTTTACCAGCTCAATATATGGTGCACGAATAAAAGTCATTGGCACCTTCCCAATTCCCTTTAGATTTCCTTCTGTATAAAAGCTTCCTAACTGCCTTCCATACGCATTTCTTCTAACGGTAATCGGAAGAGTTGCAAAATAGGTCCGTTTATCATTACAAAGATGTTCTGCCAACAAAATCAATCCTGCACAAGTTGCAAGCACCGGCATTCCTTCTTCAATCTGGCTCTTTAAAGTATCAAACATATCTAATTCTTTTAATAGCTTTCCCTGTACCGTGCTTTCCCCTCCAGGTAAAACAAGCGCATCATAGTCCTGACTCAAGTCTGATTTCTGTCTTAATTCAATACACTCTGCTCCAAGAGATTCCAGCATCTTTTCATGTTCAACAAATGCTCCTTGTACTGCTAATACAGCTACCCTCTTTTTATTCATTTTACTTGCCCCTTTCTGCCATAAGAAGCTCAATCTCCTGTTCATTAATTCCTACCATTGCTTCTCCTAAATCTTCAGATAAGGAAGCAATTAATGCTGCATCGGTATAATTGGTTACTGCCTTTACAATGGCACTTGCTCTCTTCTTTGGATTTCCCGATTTAAAGATACCAGATCCAACAAACACACCTTCTGCTCCAAGCTGCATCATCAAAGCTGCATCCGCAGGTGTCGCAACTCCGCCTGCTGCAAAGTTTACAACAGGAAGTCGTTTCTTTTTATGTACGTCTACTACTAATTCATAAGGCACTCGTAATTCTTTTGCGATATCAAATAACTCATCTTCCCTCATAGCAGTGATCTTTGCAATCTCACGATTCATCATTCTCATATGGCGAACTGCCTGCACTACATCACCCGTTCCTGGTTCTCCTTTCGTACGGATCATAGCTGCACCTTCATTAATTCGGCGAAGTGCTTCCCCTAAGTCCTTGGCTCCACATACAAATGGTACTTTGAACGTTGTCTTATCAATATGGTATACATCGTCTGCAGGAGACAATACTTCACTTTCATCAATATAATCGATTTCGATTGCTTCCAAAATCTGAGCCTCTACAAAATGACCAATTCTGCATTTCGCCATAACAGGAATAGAAACGGCATCCTGAATTCCCTTAATCATCTTAGGATCGCTCATTCTTGATACACCGCCTGCTGCCCTGATATCTGCCGGAATACGTTCCAAAGCCATAACTGCACATGCTCCTGCTTCTTCTGCAATCCTTGCCTGCTCTGGTGTTGTAACATCCATGATGACGCCACCCTTTAACATCTGTGCCAATTGTTTATTTAATTCGTATCGTTTCTGTTCCATTATATCTCCTCCTAATCCTTTACAAATGTAATAGTTCTCATTATAATCAAATGTGACCATACATAAATATCCATTTTGGAAATAACCAGAATGGTCAGATTGGAGATAAAACAAACAATGTTAACCTATTCCTTTTCTGACATAGGGTCAGATACCCTTTATGAACATCTATATAAATGTATTAAAAATGACATTATTTCAGGTACTTTGGCTGCCGGAGAGAAGCTTCCGTCCAAACGTAATTTCGCAAAGAATCTGAACATAAGCACCATCACAGTGGAAAATGCATATGCCCAGTTAATTTCAGAAGGCTACCTGTATTCTGTACCCAAAAAGGGCTATTTTGTCTCTGATCTTACCAATGCGATAACGGCAGAGCCTGTCCTGACACCGGAGAACTTTACAATTACCGCCAATACCAAGTCTTATTTTGCCGACTTCTTAAGCAATCAGACCAATCCAGACAACTTTCCGTTTTCTATCTGGGCCAAGTTAATGCGTGAGATCATTGCCGATAAGAGCGACCAGCTAATGAGTAACTCTCCTGCCGGAGGAATTATGGAACTTCGTCAGGCCATTGCCATTCATCTTAAGCAGTTTCGAGACATTACTGTATCACCAGAACAGATTATTATTGGCGCAGGTACTGAGTATCTATATGGGCTATTAATCCAGCTGCTTGGCTATGACAAAACCTATGCTGTTGAAGATCCTGGCTATAAAAAGATCTACAAGATTTATACAAGCAATCATGTTACATGCAAGGCCATTCCCGTAGGGCAGCAAGGAATCAATGTAAATGCCTTAGAGGCTTCCGGTGCAGATGTCGTTCATATCTCACCTTCCCATCATTATCCGACTGGTATCATTACTCCAATCAGCCGCCGTTATGAGCTGCTTGGCTGGGCATCCAAATCCGACTCCCGCTATATTATCGAAGATGACTATGACTGCGAGTTCCGTCTTATGGGAAAACCAATTCCTTCCCTACAAAGTATCGATGTAATGGAAAAGGTCATTTATATGAATACGTTTACAAAGAGCCTTGCCTCTACCATTCGTATCAGTTATATGATTTTGCCAAAGCCTCTCCTGAAACGCTACTATGAAACGCTGGGCTTTTATTCTTGTACAGTATCAAACTTTGAACAGTATACACTTTCCCAGTTTATTCGCGATGGGTACTATGAAAAGCATATTAATCGCATGCGTAACTACTATCGAAAGCAACGTGATACCATTCTGGATTGCATAAAAAATAGCCCTTTGTCTTCTCTTGTTACAATTACCGAAGAAGACTCGGGACTACATTTTCTAATGAAATTAAATACTAAGATGTCTGATGAGGAACTGCTTCATGCTGCAGAACAGAATGGCATCCGCATCTCCTGTTTGTCGCAATACTATCATGACACAGCTGATGCTCCTCATCATATTCTCATTATGAACTACTCAGGAATTGAACAGTCCAAACTAAAAGAGGCCATTGAACGCCTAAGAAAGAGCATCGTCTAAGATGCTCTCAGCTTGTCGACAAAGTCGCCAAGCTGTGGATGAAATCAGGCTTTCATCCAGTGCTGAAGGAAATGATTAGTGCTCATTCGTGCAAGTCCTTAAAAGACAGGACCTATTCGCACTAATCCGATATCCGAAAAGCGCGGTTTCCGGATATCGATTAAAATGAAAACCGATGGTTTTCAAACTTTCCCCCAAGTAGTACGCTGGAGAGAGTGCAAAATTTTATTTATATAGTCTGAGAGCATCGTCTAAGATGCTCTTTCTTGTTATCCACATGTTATGTCCCTAGCTACTAGCTTATCAACACAATGCACAACTAATTGTCAACAAAGCAAGCTTTTCTCCATATGAATGTGCTCACAGAACTCGTCGAGGTAGACTTCCCCTACTGCCACAAATCCTTGTCTTTCATAAAATGGCTGTACCCGACATTGTGCAGAAAGCACAAGCTTTGTTGCACCTAGGATACATGCTTCCTCTTCTAGTCTTTCAATCATCTTAGCACCTAAATGGAGCTTTCGATATTCCGGAAGAACGGCTACACGCCCGATTACATATTCCGTATCCTTCTCTCCTTGATACATACGTGCAGTTGCTACTGCCTCACCTTTATAAAATACAACCAAATGCTTTGCAATCTCATCGATTTGATCAAACTCATCCTCAAATCCTTGCTCTTTCATAAAGACTTCCTCACGGATGTGCTTTGCTTCTTCTGGTAAATAATCATATACTCTGTACTCGTTCATTTCATTTCTCCATTTTTTTAAGCTTATTACATACACTTAATCTTACATGTACTTTTTATCTATTATGCACCAGTATCTTCTTCCTGGTCAACGATTCTCATCTGATTGATATTGCTTTGGGCTATAATTGCTTCAATGCGATCACATAAGATACGGGTATTCTGATTTTCATAATCACCGCTCTTTGTCTGGAACTTAATCAATTCTGATTTTAACAGCTCAGCGGTATAACGGTACTCCTGCCATTGGTCCTTGAAACGGAATAAAGCAAGCAAAGACGAAGCAACCGTGGTGATTGTTGCAAGAATTGCGCTATATTGCTTAAAATTATTTGCAATAAACGTACTACTCTCCACACTATTCATTATAGTCAATGTCAGCGGTGTCACAATACTGATGCTTGCAAATGTATAGTAACAGCGTTTATAGACAACCGCCTTCTTTATGAACCAATTGAGTGAATTCATAATACGTTTCTTCATTTTCTCATCTTTTATGTCCTCATACAAATATACGCTGTCTTGCACCTCACGCATAGTGTAATCACCTCATAAAAATCTCATTCCTATCATTATATTAAAAATAATAGAAAATGTGAATTATCTAGTTTTTGCTTCCAATCAGTCTCTCATTTTTCATCTTGTGATCCTGCGCACATCTCTCAAAATGCTTTATTGAAATTGGTATAAACACCGTTAATAGCGGAATGTAATAATATGCAATCAAACTAATCAGTTCATACGCACCCTTAATTACTACCGGTTTTGCAAACCAGATATTACTTCCAAATAGTATTCCTGTGATAATTGCTGTTATGGTCAGGTACCAGATTCCCCACACAATAAATGCAACCTGACTTCTTCTTTTTAATGACGGTAAATTCAAATAATCTATATGTACACGTGTCTGTCTTCTTGCTATAAAATAGCTTCCACCACATCCACAAGCAATCATAAATGCCACAATTACACTTACCCTATTTCCAAGGATAAGAAGTGGACAGGTAAAGAGCCATGCCAGTACGCTATAAAGAGTCATCCTCTTTCTTCCATCCAAACGATACTCTCTTATATTGGTAAGCTGATTTTCCTCCAATACGCCATCGATTGAGGGTACACTCTCCTCTACAATCTTCAGTGCTTCGCTTTCTCCCACTCCCTTAATTAATAAGTCATCATACTCCCCAACTAATCCATGATATAACTCATCCTTAACTTCTATTTCGTTCCTTGTCTTTGGCATTTTCTCAAAAAGGCTGTCCACATAATTCCTAATCTGTTTCATTTTTCAGACTCCCATCACCAATTCTTTTCTCACTAATGTCTACATAGGACTCATCTCCCTATAATCCACTATACGCCCAAATTATCAGAGTGTCAATCTGCCCCATTTTTAATCCCTTGTACTCGTTATTTATAGGCAATTAAGATTGTAGTATTTTCTTTCCGAAACACCTGCTCTATCTTAGTAAATCCGGCATCTACTAGTAACTCCTTCTGCGTCTTGATCGTGCAAGGAGTATCATAATGATAAAACTCTCCCTCTTTAATCCCAAGCTCCTTACGTAATCTTCGGTTCTCTTTATAATGCTGTTCTTCCTCCTCTTTTGAGGTAATCATATAATCACATTCTATGTACATTCCTTGCTGTTTTAGACAGTTATGGATTTTTGTATACAGGCTTACCTTATCACTATACTCAAAATGATGCATGGTCTCACAGGAGATTACCACATCAAACTGCTCCTCCCTAAACTCATAGTCAAAGTAACTCTGATTTACTAACGTAATATCCTTGTCTTGATATTTCCTATCTAACTCTTCTAGCATCTCCTTTGTCAAATCTACCCCTGTCACCTTCAGATCCGGAAATCTCCTAAATATATGCTTTAACTCTAATCCCGTTCCGCATCCCAAATCCAGTAACGTATCCGTGTTATCCGGAAGCAGTCTTGGAAACATTTCATACGCCTCTTTACATCCTTCTACCGTTGTTAACATATGCTCGTCATATCCGTCTAAACGTTTGATAAAAAACTGTTTCATTTCCTCCATTACACACTCTCCTAACTTCTTGTTTTTTCTATTATACCGCTAGCATACCAGACAAAAAAGTGTTTCCTTTATAGGCCGCATATTATAAAACTCTCGTACCTGTAAAGGAAACATCATAGCCTCTTACTTATTTTCGGCCACTCTCGTGTTTTTAAATCCTTCTCCTAATACCTCATTGGATTCCATAATGATAATAAATGCCTCTGGATCAATCTGCTTGACTCCCTGTTCCACCTGATACATCTGCTTTGTACTGCAGGCGCACATTACCACATCCTTCTCTTTTTTCTTATAGCCTCCATGGGCATTAATAATCGTAGAACCTCTTCCACAAGTCTGATCAATTACATCCGCAATCCCATGTCCGTGTTCTGTAACGATTAAAGCAACCTTTCCTGAATTCATCCCATACATAACTTTATCTACCATGATTGCAAAGATATAGTTGATAATCATGCCATATACAATACCATCTATGTCCTTAAAAATAATACCACCCACTAAAATAATGCCGATATCGGAAAGGAATGCAATCTTTCCAAGAGATAAGTGAGGGCGTAATGCCTTTACTGACATAATGATAAAATCTGTTCCTCCGGTAGAGGAGTTTCTCATATAAATAATTGCATATCCAAGACCACCAATAACACCGGTACAAATAGCCGCTAACAATCGGTCACCACGATAGACCGGAAGCAATGGTGCAACATGGTCAATAATCAAGGAAGACAACACCATACACCGAATGGAGCGAAAGAAGAAACCTCTTCCAAGCAGTTTATAACAAAGAAAGGCCACAGGTACATTTAATAAAATGGTGGATAAGCCGATGGGAACCTTAAATAACCGATACAAGATAAAAGAGATTCCTGAAAATCCTGTCATCGGAAACTTAGCCATTAAGGCAAAATTATATAAGGCTAACGCAATCAGGATGCTGCCAACCAGCTCAACAACTACATCCACAATCCATTTTGTACTTACTACTCTTTTCACCATAAAAATTCCTCCTATGCGTATGATTACCATAATTATTAAAATAATTAAAAAGAGCAGCTATGAATTATAATTGTCTCTCATTCATAGTTGCTCTTTTTTCTATCTTAAGCCTATCTTAAGTCCATCTTACGATCGCTTTTCATTTTAACTTTGTTTTTATACATCTTGGTGTCTGCCTCTTGTTCCGTGGACTTTAGTCCATATCTGGATAAATGTTCACAATACGCTTTTCCATGGGCAATCGAGATTTCCTCTTTCCATTCCCTTCTTTTATTCTCACTATAGAGCAGCTTCTCAAATACAGGAAGTAACTCTTCATATGATTCCAGCGGATTGTTATTTACAATCAATACAACAAACTCATCTCCACCAATACGGTACACTTCTCCAGCCAATCCAAAGCTGTTGTTGATAATCTCTGTTGCCGCCTTAATCAGCTGATCTCCACTTTGGTGACCTCGGGTATCATTTACCTGCTTTAAATTATTAATGTCTAACATTACAAAACAGCAGCCATTATGTTCATTGGATTTCGCAAGCTGTTCCAAACGTTCCTTATATGCTGTACGATTTCCGACCTGAGTAAGTCCATCTTGATATGCCAACTTACTGATTAGCTCTGTCTGTCTTCCTTGTTCGACTAACTTAAACAGACGGTAAATAGTCCCTGCACCTAATAAGATGATAAAGATACTAATTCCCAATCTAGTAAAGCTTGCTCGGTCTGGCGCGTCAATAACCACATACCGATATACATCGATAAAAAGACAGACTGCAAGAGCAATTAACCCCGTCTGTTGTGTCACATATTCAATATAGAACTTACCACTCCCATAAAATCTATGTTTCATAATGCCCTCTCTAAGAAGACATCCTACCATTGTAATAATTACAAACATATAGTTTAAAATAGCCCCGTTTAAGGTCTGATTGTAATCCCAAAATCCTATGAACTGTGATATTGTTGCAAACACCGTATAGGCTGTAGTACAAAAGCTGCCAATACGGACGATGCGAAACTTAAAGATTCCGTACACCGATTCCATATATAAAAATAATGGTACTCCGCCTAAAATCAGCATCATATCACTTACAATTTGAACCGCCGGCTGATTCTCCACAAACAACTGAACTACATCGGTCTCAAGTAATGCCCACAGGGACGATACAACAGAGAAAATTGATAGATAAAACAGACTGTTATCCTTAAGCTTTTGATTTCGATTCATAATGATATTGGTGATTAGATAAATGGTACCAATTAATAGAATTAGAATACAGGAAACCAGTTCCCATCGCATCTCCTTCACAATCTCTATAATGATTGTTGCACGATCTCCTAAATAAAACGTGTCTATCTTAGACCTTCCATCATAATAAGCAAGCCTTACACGAAGCTCTATCGTCTTACCGGCATGCTCATCTGCCACACTTAACAGATTCCACCTTACTCCAGGTGATTTATTAGAAAATGGACCTTCGGAAATATCTGTCCGATAAATACATTCTCCCTCTATTATAGCTTCAACATAACTGTTTTTGCTACGAAACACAATCGATTGATCCTTACTCATCTTCGATGGTAATTTATAAAATACAGAAATGCTTCCATATTCATTTACTTCATATGTATCGATCTTAGAAGTATTAAACTTCTCGCCGCCATTAACTTCTAAATACTCGTCAATAAGCAGAAATTTGCCTAATCCAACATCAAGCTCTTTGTTATTGCTGAAAGCAACATTAGCGACAGCCATAGCTATCATAACTGCAAATGCAATAAAATATGTTAACGCTATACCGCTTGTATATGCCTTAAGATAGTTGTCCTTCCAGACATCACGTACATTCCTCTTATCCTCGTTCATAAAAACCCCTTGCTGCCATATTCTGCAATTTAATGTAATAAATCACAGAATAAGTCTACCACAAGATATAAAATAATAATAAGAAGATTTTCTTATAATGATTCTAATTCACTCTTTTTGTTTCTTCTCGAAAAATAACAGAATGAATACCGCTAAAAGAACGATATCAATAAAACCAACTGCTCGTTCCCGGTATCTTCTTGTAACCAGATCTCCTACCCCTGCTCCTAAAATAAACATTCCAATGACCAAGGAATAAACAATTCCATTTTTCAATGACTTCTTTTCCTTATGGATTGCATATTCCGATAGCTTTTCTGCTGCATTCTTTAAGTTTCCTGTAAACATAGCCGTGGAATAAGAGTTTCCATTTACCGTACGAAAACTCTGAATTTGCAAGGCACATACAAAGGAAATAATGCTGTTTGCCAAAATGTTATTCTTTCCATTTGGAATAAACATCACTGCCGCCAAGGCTGCAATCTCAATTCCAAGAGTAATATGCCGCCATAAAAAATCGTGCCCTTCTCCATATTTACACTCAACCACCTTAGCAAGTGCTACTCCGGCACAAAAGAAAAAAATCGACATGACATAATATACAATCTTTTTCGTATTTCCCTCTGCAAGATTTGCCCCTAGTAAGACTAAATTTCCTGTTTGTGTATTGGCAAATACCTTTCCTCTAGCAACATAGGTATAGATATCTAGATACCCGCCTGCAAATGCCAGCAGCATTGCGGTTACAATTGACTCTGAAATCTTTCTAATTTTCCATGTACCAAGCATTGTTCTTTCCTCTACCATATAAAAGGACAATAGCATCTACTACTGTCCTTTTTATGCCTTTAACCTTCTGGAATTAAAACGGTATCGATTACATGAATAACACCATTTTGAGCCTTGATGTCTTTTGTAATGACTTTCGCATTATTAATATATAATGCACCATTTTTCATTGTAATCTTAGCCTTTTTATTATTTAACATGGTAATCTCTTTTCCTGCCAGTTTTTCAGCAGCTGCTGCAGGTACATTTCCTGCAAATACATGATAGGTAAGGATATCTTCTAGTTTCTGCTTATTTTCAGGTTTTAATAGCTCTTCCAATGTTCCGCTTGCAAGTTTCGTAAATGCATCATTGGTTGGGGCAAATAAGGTAAATGGTCCTTCTCCCTCAAGTGCATCCACCAATCCGGCTGCCTTTAAAGCTGCAACCAAAGTATTGAACCGTTGGTCATTAGATGCAATGGTTACTATATTTTCTTCACTTGCGCTTTTTGGTGCTTCTGTTGCCGTAGGTGTTCCTGTTGCTGCCGGTGCCTTACTAGAAGTTGCACCTACTAATAAGGAAGGACATACTACTGCCATAATTAACAGTGTACTTAATACATATTTCACTTTTGTTTTTACTTGTTTCATCTTTATGTCTCCTTTCGCTATATACGAAACTAGGATAACCAAAGATAATTCATTTTATTACAAATCAAATAAGCTAAGTTGCCCGTCTTCTTCTGGAAACTCTCTTAAATATTTAAACACTTTCACAGTATCGGATACAATGTCATGCTCTTTACAGCGCTTATGAAAGAGTTCCATCAATTCCTTATTGTAAGCACTGTTTACCTCATAGTGATACCCGTACTTTTCTTCATACCATGCACGTTTTCCCGGAAATAGCTGATCTAATTTATAATAAAAGTACTCGCGGTTCCCTTCACGCAAGGTTAATCCCATATTGAAACAGAGGATGCCATAGACCTTGGCCTCTATACAATAATTTAATATTCCCTCAATATTCTCTTTCGTGTCATTAATTCCTGGTAAAATAGGGTCTAGCCAGACAACCGTTGGAATGTTGTTCTCCTTTAAGATCTGAAGGGTCTCAAAGCGTTCCTTCGTCGTGCTGACATTGGGCTCAATCTTTTTACAAAGCTCCTCATCAAAAGTAGTCAGCGTCATCTGCACCACGCATTTTGCATTCTGATTAATCTCCTTTAATAGGTCTAGGTCCCGTAAGATCCTGGAGGATTTCGTCTGAATCGCCAGTCCAAATCCATAATCCCTGATAATTGTCAGACACTTTCTTGTAAGCCCTAACTGTGTTTCCAAATGGATATATGGATCACTCATGGCCCCTGTCCCAATCATACACTTCTTCCTCTTCTTACGTAATGCCTGCTCAAGTAAGACTGGTGCATTCTCCTTTACCTCGATATCCTCAAATTCATGATTCATCTGATAGCAACGGCTCCTGGCATCACAATAAATACAGCCATGGGTACAGCCGCGGTAAATATTCATTCCATTTCCATTTGATAAAATTCCTTTTACTGTGGTCTTATGCATTTCTTCCCCTCCCCCTGCTTTTTTCACCTATTATAACATTGCAAAGATGGAATGCGCATCCTTAGCTGAGCGTTTTTTAATACATAGGAAGCTTCTTGAAGAAAAGTTTCCTATGTATTAAAAAAGAGGCACTACAAATGTAGTGCCTCAGCTTGTCGACAAAGTCTTCAGGCTTGGATGAACTCCTGATTTCATTCAAGCCTAGAATGCTAAGTTAATCAATCCAAGTACGAAACCGATTAGCGCACCAAGGTTTACGATAACCCCTAGCTCATGTTTCATAACAGACATAATAAGCTGTTCTAATTCCTTAACATCCATTTCGTTAATTTTCTTTTCAACAATTCCGCAGATATCAAATGCCTTTACAATATCAGAGATTTCTTGATCAAGCATGCTTTCGTACATATCTCCGATTACTGAGTTAAGTGCTTCCATATTCTCAATGCCTGCTAACTCTGTAATATGCTTGCCTTCTAGATTGTCTACCTCATCCTTAACCTTAGACTGAATTAAGTCTTTTCCATTGGATGCAATATAGCTTTCAACTTTTGCTCCGATTGGACCTGCAAAGGAAGCAATCATATCCGCATTTACAAACATTGCAATCATGCCGCCCATTTGTTTCACTGCTGCTGTTCCTTCTGTTACGATCAGGTCTGCAATGTCGATAGACTGAATTCCTTCCACGATTTTATCAGAAACATAATCCACTGCTGCATCCTTTTTCGCTTCATATTTTTCTTCATCCATTGCCATAGTTGCAATTTCATGAATTGATTTCTCAGTCAATGTTGTCTGAAGTGCTGACGTAATGCTTCCTACTACAGCATCCTTCATATTGGCTGAACATAAGATTTCACGAATTTCATTTTCACCTACTAAGGATTTTCCAACTGCCTGACCGATGGCACGAGCCAATGCCGGCTTTCTTTTTGGAATAATACCTGGTGTAAATGGCAACGTATAGTTTCCAATCTTAACAGGATTTAACGGACGAAATAGCATCTTTACGGCAATGTAATTCGTACAGTATCCAATTAATGCACCTACAAGTGGTGCTCCTAATAGTTTGATCCACTCCATTTTAGTTCCTCCAGTTATCTTTTAGTACTACTGCATTTAAACATAAATTTCGTGGACCGTCAACCATAGAGCCTGAAACTACTTGCTTTCACAGTAGACTGCAATTGCATTTGCCATACATTCTGCTGTTCCTTCTCCATATTGGTCGATATTCTTTTTAAAACGCTCATCTGCTGTATACATTAAACCAAGTCCTGCAAGGATTTCTTTGGTACAATTGTAGTAACGCTTTGTGATATGCTGCTGCCATCTGCTAACCAGTTCTTGCAGCTCTTTACTGTCTGAAGGTTCTTCCTTATGTGCTGCAAATGCCTTCATAATATCGGCGCTTTCTTCCTGGATTGCATTCCAGTCTTCTTTGGAATAACCCTTTGTCTTTTGTTCCGACTCTTTATAAGCATCCGTTGTACCCCAACGTTCTTTTACTTCCTTGGCATACTGTTTCTTCTGTTTTTCAATCTCGCTTGTATCAAATTCTTTAAAGCTCATAGTGTCTCCTCCTTCTATGGACTCCTCCACCAACTCGATCAATCCGTCTAGCCGCTTTCTCTTTTCTAAGAGTAACTGCTTCTGCTTTCTAAGCGCTTCCTTCTGATCAAAGGATGGATTTGTCATAATCTCTTTGATTTCCTGTAAGGGAAATTCTAACTCTCGAAAGAAAAGGATCTGCTGCAGTGCCATAAGCGACTCTTTTCCATATAAACGGTAGCCTGCCTCTGTAATCTCCTCAGGCTTTAATAATCCAATCTGATCATAATAGTGAAGCGTGCGTACCGTGACGCCTGTAAGCTTTGCAACCTCATTTATTTTCATGTTCCTTTCCCTCCTTAGTTAGTAAGATACACTATGACGCAACGTTAGAGTCAATACCTTTTACATCTTTTTGCTGATTATAAAATAAGACACCAAAAAGCAGGTAGTCTAGGATGACTACCTGCTTTCTATAATATTACTATTTACGCTTTAATTGCCCATCTCATCTTAGTGGAACGAGCACGTCCGTTCATAACGCATTCTTCTGCACTTGGACGGATCACGTCTTTGGATACTTCACTATAAATGCCTGCCTTTTGTAATTCCTTAAAGGATCTCTTAACAAGTCTATCCTCTCCTGAATGGAAGGTAAGGATGGCAACACGTCCACCTTCTGCCATTACATTTGGAAGCTTCTCTAAGAATTGATACAGTACTTCATATTCATTGTTCACATCAATACGAAGTGCTTGGAATACTCTCTGGCAAGTCTTCTTGATTGTCTCTTTACGGTCCGCTTCTGGGACTACTTTAAGAACATCACAAATTACCTCATAAAGTTTTGTTGTCGTATCAATTGCATTGCCTTTCTTTCTTTGTGAAACAATTTCCCTTGCAATTTCCTCTGCATATGGTTCATCGGAGTTCTCAAATAACATTCCTTGTAACTCTTCTTTTGAGATTGTGCTTAAACGTTCTGCTGCAGAAATTCCTTTTTCAGGATTTAAACGTAAGTCCAATGGTCCATCGATCTTATAAGAAAATCCACGGTCTGGATTATCGATTTGCATAGAAGATACCCCTAAATCAGCTAATAAGAAATCAAATGGACCTACTTCTTCTGCCACCTGATCAATATTTGCAAAGTTTGTTAACTTCACTGTTAAGATGTCTTCACCAAATCCTTGCTTTGCAAGTCGCTCCTTTGTCTTTGCAGACTCAATTGGATCAACATCAAGACCATAGATATGACCTTGTCCTTCTAAACAAGTTAACATCGCCTTTGTATGTCCACCATATCCTAACGTAGCATCTAAGCCCTTTTGTCCTGGCTTAATTTGAAGGAAGTCTATGATTTCCTTTACCATAATGGAAATATGCATACCTGCAGGAGTACTTCCCTTTTGGATTACTTTTGCTACCGTATCTGCATACTTTTCTGGCTGAAGCTCTTTGTATTTTTCCTTATAGCTTCTCGGATGAGTTCCTTTATATCGAACACGTCGTTTGTGTGGTTGTTGTTGTTCTTGATTCTCCATGAAATACCTCACTAATCTGTCTATTTATTGTATATTCAACATTATAACATGCATTTTAGCAAAGTATACCATTGTTTTCTATGTTTTTATACTCTAACCTGCTCCAGAAATTTATCATCCGTATATATAAAAAAGGTCATTCCCTCATTACAGAAGAAATGACCTTTTTATATATTTTCTTATACTATAAGCATAATAATACCAAGAGTTACTAACACGATTCCTGTCACACGGTTTAGTTTCTTTGGTTCCGCCTTATTTGCCCATTTTGCTCCAATTCTCGCCCATATAAATGTAAATACAATACATAGTATAAGGATTGTTACATCTGGCATGCCTCCCAATCTAAAGTGTGTAAGTGCTCCTGTAAGTGCAGTGAATGCCATAATAAATACGCTTGTTCCAACTGCGATCTTAAGTTCATAACCTAATACGCTTGTTAACACCATCAGAAGCATCATTCCTCCACCGGCTCCAATAAATCCACATACAAATCCAATTAAGGATCCTGATGTGAGCGACTGTGTGATCTGCTGCTTTCTGCTCTTTGCGTCCTGCACTTCCTTTGTTGTAAGAATTGGGCTGGTAATAAACTTAATTCCTACTAATAGTGTCATAACCTTGGAGAACCCGCCCATTGCTCCATCTGGAAGAAAGGATGCAATATAGCTGCCAATCAAGGTAAATACCAATACCGATGCAAGCATAATGCTTCCATTTTTTAAATCTACATTCTTATTTTTATGATACGTATATGCTGATACTGCAGAAGCCAATACATCAGATGCTAATGCAATTCCAACTGCCTGATATGCAGGATACCCTAGAAATGTAACTAGCATTGGTGATACGACTGCTGCTGCAGATAGGCCAGCCAGCCCAGTTCCTAATCCTGCTCCTGTTCCTGCTAAAAAGCATACTAAAATGGTAATAATTAAATGGTTCATTTTAATTCCTCTAATTGTTTCTTAAACTTATTTTTCTTTTGCGTGTGTTATTATTTCATAACACCTTGTGAAGTACAATGCCAACTGGCAATTATCTAGTATAAAGGATTCTTATAATAAGAACAATCATAACCAGTGCCTCCATAATTAATGGCAGCATGCCATCTACATAACTTGCCGTACCACTCAATCGGTAATATGCGACATAGCAGACTAAGCTTAAAATAATAGCAATCACAATAACACTGCATAAAACGACGGCAGTCTTAGCAGAAAACGCTCCCGTTCCATATACGATATTAATTACGGATAGTTCCAAGACGCCCCATCCGATAATTAAAAGTAATTCTGACGTTATTTGTCGCTTAAAAGCATAATAGGTAATTGCTAATGCTACCAGATAAACAATGACACCACTCCAAAGAAGCGTTCTCTGCGGGAATAATGTGGTTTCATATGGCATTCGACTCATTCCTGCAATCATATTATAGAGCCCAATAATTCCTGTGCCAAAAGCAAAAATCAGCAGACCTGTACTGACCGCGGTATGTCCTCCATTTGGACGAAATGCCACGACCCACCAGGCAAGATAGAAGGTGCTGCAAATTAAAAGAAGCGTATTTCCAAGTATCAGCTGTTTCATTTGTGTACTACTATTCGTAATTGACATGAAATTACCTCCCTTACTGATCAATGCCTATTTCTCTTTTGATGCAAGTATTAATGCAAATGCCCCCAGACACAGTGCAATACTCCCTCCACACATAAACAAGATATTATGGTTCACAATATAAGCTACATATAATAGCACTGCAACTATATCCAATAGTATTGCTAACAGTTCCTTCTTCTTACGATCCATATAACTCCCCCCTTGTCATTTAAAACTTCCTTATTACTTGCCAGTTTTAATAAACTGGATAAGCTCCTCTACACTATCGAATTGATCATAATCTCCTACAATTCCTTCTCGATGATAAACGACTCCATTCTTCTCGTTTCTCTCTAAACAGTTCAGTAATTCTTCGATCCCATATCTTTTTGCAAATACCGTAAATCCATATGGTTTGATTTTATGTAATAGTCCTTTGTGGCAATCCTCTTCACAGGAATAGCAGCTGTTTATATTTTTCTCCATGGAACACTTTCGATTTTCACACCACTCCTTATTCGTACATTCGCCTGAATTACAGCCGGCACACGTTGTATTTTCACTGCATAGGCAGCATGCCAATCCACATCGGGCAATCCCCAATTCTCGTCTCATAGGGTATAACCTCCTTATTTGTTATTTATACTTCTTATTCTATTTTAACACTATTTGAGGTAAGCAACAGGACTTCTTGAAACTAATAATAAAAAAAAGACAGCCATCTAAGACTGTCTCAGACTGTAGACAAATAAACTCTTACCTTCACTCCGAGGCACCGCTTATAGGAAAGTTTGAAAACCATAGGTGTTCATTTTAATCGATATCCGGAAACCGCGCTTTTCGGATATCGGATTAGTGCGAATAGGTCCTGTATTTTAGGGACTTGCACGAATGAGCACTAATCGTTTCCTTCAGGGAATGGATGAAATCCTGATTTCATCCAAGCTTGGAGACTTTGTCGACAAGCTGAGACAGCCATCTAAGACTGTCTTTTTTTTATTATGCTAATACCGCTTTTACACTCTCTACAAGTTGTAGCCCGATTTGCT
>JAUNRX010000178.1 GCA_030539495.1 bacterium
TTCATTTTTACGCTGTATACCCAATTTTACTTTGTATCTTATGTAAAACAGAGCTAATTGGGTATACAGGACTGTTTTTTTTACTGCTATACCCACACTTTTCAATATTTGTGGGTATAGATATGACTTAACTGCCCTCCTATACCCACAACCTTATTTTTTTATTCAAAGCAAGCTTACTTTTGGGTAATTTTCTTATTTTTTTCACTGCTATACCCAATCAGCCTTCCTCTTGCTAAAAGCAAATGTCACTCTAGCAAACTACCAGATCTTACTGGACCTTGTAGTTCTTGATAAACACTTCATAAGGATAGAACTTTACCAGTTCCCCTTGGTTCGATAAATTTTTCTCATTATATGCTATGTAGTGATCTCTGCTTACCTCTTGATCCTCTACTGCCCATGTCTCAATATTATTTCCTCCAGGCTTCAGGTCACACTTTTCGGTTGACTTATATTTTAACTGTATTTGGTTACCTACTAGCTCATAGCCATAATAAGTATCCACATACTTCATATTGTTTCCATCCAAAGAATTGGTTCGTATAATCTTTTCCTTGCTATAGTATAGAATATAGGGACCTTCCTGATAATTAAATGCATCCCCTTCCCATAAATTATTTTCCAAGGAAACTAATTTTCCACAATACACTACCTTGCCATTTTCAAAGGTATATACATAAATATCACTTTTATATCTGCTGGTGTTGAATAATAGTTCTTCTACGCCATTCTGGTCGATATCAAGTAACCCAACCGTAACGTATGTTGCATCCGGACTCTTCACATCTCCAATAATCTTTGTAAAGTCTTTTGGAACATTTGCTGCTTCCTTAAACTCCTTACTCTCTAATTTCTTTATATAGCCCTTATACTCCTCTTTTCCGTGGTTTGGTGCTGGAATTTTCTCAGGCTCTTTCGTTGGATTGCTCTTTTTGCTTCCCTGGTCGTCTTTCTGATCTTTCATTTCTTTCTTAAGCTCATCTAATTTCTCCTGTAATTGCTTGTCCTTCGTCTTATCGAATCCTTCTTGCAGCACTTCCAGCTCCTTATCCTTATTATCCACCTTCTCATATACTTTTGCTAATCCAAGATAAGCTTCTACATTATGATTGTCTATTTGCAACGCCTTCTCATATGCCCGTCTGGCCTGTCCATAATTCATATCCTCAAAATACTGTTCTCCTAATGACAATTGTTCTTTCAGTTTCTTATTTCCACTTTTCCCCGTGACTAAAATAGAAACTCCGATTGCCAAAATCACAATCGCTACCACTGCAGTAATCCAAATTGCTTTCGAATGAACGATCCTCTTCATTGACGACCTCCTTCTATGATCTATTTATAAATCATGAAAACAACGGACATTTGACCAATTTATCCTAACACTACTACTTTATTCACCCTACTTTTAGAATAGACCAGAACATAAGCAAAAAAAGTGTGTAAGCAATTTCATTTTGCCTACACACTTTTTTATAAACTCTATACAAAATCTTTTTTTACTTCTTGTGGCTGTCGATAAATGTTGTGAATCAGGATACCGCTCTTTGGCAAAGTAGGAATTTCCCTTAAATCATAGGTGATATCCTGCTCTTTCACAAGCTCGTACCCTATGGTAATTGCTAAAAACTTCACGCTGGCCATCATTATTTTCTTCGTCAGTCGTTCTCCCGGACATCGGTGTCCTGTCTTCATATCACCGGAACCTTGTGCCACTAATTTCACTGAATCTAATTCTATTTTCTTAAAATGTTCCGGATCAAAGCTGGTTGGGTTTGCCCATATCTTAGGATCATGATTGATGCCATATACGTCTAGCAAAACTAGTTCTTTTTTCTTAAACTGACAATTTTTCCACTCAAAGTCTTCCCGTACGACTGCACCTAAAAATGGTGTCAGCGGATAGAATCGTCGAACTTCTTCACAGAATTTGTATAAATACTCATCGGTTGGATCATTTTGCAGCCTCTGCTTGTATTCAGGAAACTCATAAAGAGCAAGAGCCGCAAAGGTAATAAAGATTGAAGAGGCAACCACCGGACGGATTACATTGATCATTTCCACCGCTGCCATATAGTTATCTAAAAATGTGCCATCACTTTCGCAGTAATTACATACCTTGTAAATTGGGCTGTCTTCCGGAACCTCAATAAATCCTTGTCGGATATCGCCGATAATCTGCTCCATCCATTTCTCAAATACCTTTCTTGCTGCCTTGCCTTCTTCATGCACAGTCATGTCATTTCCAAAGCCAAATACCATGGCCATACATTCATCGGCTCTTGTCTTTTTTTCCTCTTCCTGCAAAGGAACACTGGCCCACTGACAAACGACCGCTAGAAGTGCTTGCTTTATCTCGTTATATAAGATGATTGGCTCGTGATATTCCCATACACTAATCGACTTATCCAGATATTCGTTATAGAGCTTTATTAACCTATTTTCATCCTCATCATTAAAAATGGATAAGAATAAGCTTCGTCGCTCTTTATGTGCCTCTCCTTCCAATCCGTGGACCGTATGCTGGCCAAATAAAGATTTCTTTACATAGTTTGGTGCGGCACCTTTTCTTGTGAACTTGGTATCATCATAGAATAACTTTACGGCATCGGCACCTGTAATACAGATTACCTTTTTCGCCATTAAATGAGTCGTAAAAATGTCGGTATTTAACTCTGCCATTCGATTAGGGATAAAGCGATATCCTTCTTTCTTTAATTTCATGGTGTTGTCTAACCCTTTATCATGTGGGACTGTGTTGTTTTCAGTCATTTTCATCCTCCAAATCCGTTCATAATAATGGTGTTAGTGTTTCCACTAATTCCATTTTTATGCATCTTTTACTTGGAGGTGTTGATATCGCGGCTGATCCTTTTCATCTTCAAATAATTCGCCATCTACAATACGAACTACTCGTTTTGCATTCTGTGCAACATTTAAATCATGGGTGATCATAATGATCGTATTGCCCATATCATTTAACTTCTTAAATAGCTTTAATACTTCTTTACCACTGTTGCTGTCCAGGGCTCCTGTCGGCTCATCGGCAAGCAGAATGGATGGCTTTCCGCTTAAGGCTCTTGCTATGGCAACCCTTTGTTGCTGACCACCGGAAAGCTCGCTTGGCTTATGGTCAAGACGTTCATCCAGTCCTAGTAGTCTTATGGTATCCATTACTTCCTGTTCTGCCTGATGATGACTATCCCCTCGCATCAATAATGGCATCATAATATTTTGAATTACCGAATACGTGGAAATTAACTGATATTTCTGAAAAATAAATCCGATCTTATGGTTTCTAATCTTTGTTAAATCCTTTTCCTTTGTCTTGTGGATCGCCACGGAATCTAGGTAATACTCTCCTTCATCCGGAATATCCATACATCCGATAATATTCATCAGGGTACTCTTACCACTACCGGATGGCCCCAGTATGGCTAGGAATTCTCCCTTTTTCACGGTAAGGTTGATATCCTTTAGTACGTGGAGCTTACCGCCACCTACATTATAGCTTTTATTAATATTATTCAGGTATACCATATACTCTGCTGCCTCGCCCTGAACTACATTTGTAAGGACTGGCTTTTTCTTTCTACTTAACAATTTCATATGCTATTGCACCTCCTCTAAGCAACGATCCATACGCCTACAACTACCTGTTCTCCTGCATCATTTGTCTGCATTAATAGCTTTAGTGTATCACTTGCGGCAATTCTCGAAAACGTAGTGGTTGCTCCCAGGGAAGTGGTTACTTTGGTTCCTACCGGAATAGTAATCGTATCTTCCTCTCCTGTTAGCTGGTACATGGTTCTGTTCTGCTGTTTTGAGGAGTTCGTGGAGTTTCCTTTGTTTGTATTGGATTTATCGGAACTGCTAGAACTGCCTCCTGCTGATTGAGTAGTTCCTTTATCACCAGATGTATTGGAGGACGTATCACCGGAAACTCCTCCATTCATATCTGGAGGGGTTCCTCCTCCCATATCGCCATTTGGAGCATTCCCGCCTTGGCTGTCTCCATTTGGCGGGGTTCCTCCATCCATATTACCGCTTGAAGCTGCTCCACCTTGGGTTGCTCCCTCTTGCGTACTTCCTTGTGAATTTCCTCCGGTATTTCCTTGTGCATTTCCTGACTTATCATCACTGCTTCCTGTAGCAGCATTTGCATTATCGGATGTAGCGGTATCCGTAGTGGAATTTTGACGTTTCCCACCTTTCATCGAACTCATATCCGACGAGGACACTTGGTTTGCCCATGCAACCGTTAATTCATTTCCATTGATGTTTTTTACCTGGCCATACTTAATCTGTTGATTGCTTTCAAGTACCAATTCGTCGCTTGTTGACTCGTTAGAGGAACCTCCACATCCGGCCAGTACAAGGCAACTCATAATCAACACTGCTATACCTTTCTTCATGAATCTCCCTCCTTAGTCTTGATTTAATGCTTCGATTGGTATTAATCTGGATGCCTTCCATGCTGGATAGAAGCCGAAGACTGTACCTGTCACAAGTGCAAATCCTACGGCAAGCATGGAGCCTGCTATGGAAAGATCTGCCCTTACGTTGAAATGACTGACGATTGGCGTGATTCCAAAGCTTACTAATACGCCTAGAATACCACCAATAATACTGATTGCCGTTGCTTCTAATAAGAACTCAAGCAAAATATCTTTCTTGGAAGCACCGATTGCTTTTAAGATACCAATTTCATTGGTACGTTCTTTTACAGAAACGAATAATACGTTCATAATACCAATACCACCTACCGTAAATACAATGACTGCCATGGCAATTAAAAGGATGGTAAGTGTCTCATTGGAGGAACTTGCTGCTTCCATCTTGCTTCCTGCATCTGTAATGGTAAATTGGGCATTGCTATAAGTTTCTTCGAGCACTGTCTGGATATTTTCTTTTAACGTACTTACGGTACTTACATCTTCTGCAATTACTGTAATGGTTGGACTTACGTCGGTTCCTGTTAAATACTTCACTCCTGTGGAATATGGAATAAAGATTGCAGTATCCGGACTAATTCCGGAAGAAACAGATCCTACTTCAGATAATACGCCATTTACCACATAAGGTCTTGAGTCAATGTAAATGGTAGAGTCATAGGCATCCACCACTGAACCAAAGATTTCTTTTGCTACGGTTGCCCCGATGATACACACTTTATTTTTTGCTTCTTCATCGGATTCTGTAATAAAATCACCAATCTGTAAGGTTAAATTACTCATGGAAGCATAGTTATGTTTTACACCACCAATGGTATAAGAAGTTGCTTCTTCGAGGTCCCCGCCTTCGACATTGGATTTTGTCGAAAGAGAAATGGTTGCTTCTGTCAGACCTGGTACGAAGGTAAGGATATCATCCATATCTTCTTCCGTAAGGACAATTCTTTCTTGATTTAACCTGTCTGAGGTATCACTTCCGGCTCCGCCAATAATCATACTGCCAAAACCGCCGCCCATCATACCGCCGCCAGAGAAGTCTTTTCCTCCGGCTGCTCCACCAGTTCCTGAAGATGCATTTCCTTTTCCAGATGTACTTCCGCCAGATGGCATTTGACCTCCTCCGGATGGCATTTGGCCTCCACCACCCATAGATGGCATTTGACCTCCTCCTCCAGAAC
>JAUNRX010000179.1 GCA_030539495.1 bacterium
TTAATGTTGAGTTAGCCATAAGTCGAAAAGGTCACGATGAGATCAGCGAATTAACCAATAATTTTAGCCATATGATTAATGAACTGTCAAAGAATGAGTATTTACACAAGGATTTTGTGTCCAACGTATCGCATGAGTTTAAAACGCCAATAACGGCAATTACAGGCTATGCAGAGCTGTTGTCCTCGCCAGCCTTATCCAATGAAAAAAGGCTTGAGTATGCAGATGTCATTACAAGACAAAGTAACCGACTTGCCAAGCTATCCTCCGATCTGCTTCGGCTGTCGGAGCTTGAAAATGAACAGCTTACCATCAAACGAGAAACCTTTCGCCTTGATGAGCAGATTAGAGATGCAGTTTTGCTTTTGCAAAATGAGTGGGAGCAAAAGGATATTGCAATGGATATAAATCTGGAACAAGTACCGTTCATTGGCGATAAAGCTCTTATGTATCAGGTATGGATAAATCTTATCGGTAATGCGATACGATATACAGGTGGTGAAGGTAAAATTAGAATTATGCTTCATCAGTCGAGTAATAAAGTGAACGTAAGGATTAAAGACAATGGGATTGGTATGACAGAAGAACAGATGAAACGTATCTTTGAGCGCTTTTACCGCGCTGAGGAATCAAGGACAACAGGCGGTACAGGTCTTGGTTTACCAATCGCTAAAAGGATCATTATCCTGCATGGAGGCAAGATAGCAGTAAGCAGCAAGCCGAACAACGGCACAGAGTTTATTGTTGAATTTGAACATTCGTAAGCTGGAAATCCTAAGATGAAATTGTAATGTAAGTGTCTTTTTTTGAGGGAGGACTAAGGCTATTGTAAGTTAGAAACCTTATTGTCTGTATAAAAAAGGTGGTATTGTACGAACGACTAAATATCGTTAATACAACATCACCTTATTAGTTATCTATCTTTTTTATGGATGCAGCATGTGCATTATTTATCTTCGTCATTTAAAGCACTAACTAAATGAAATGTGGCTCCCATTACAGCCAATAATACGGCAACGACTAAAGCCTTTAGCATACGATTTGTCTCCCTCTATGTTTTAATACAGTGCTATTATAGTCTAATTTTGTCTTTTATTCAAACTATTTTTGTTACCAGAAAAGGAAGATATAAAAATACTTTACTGGTATTTATTTTTATTCTTGGATATAATGAATTAAAACTAGTGATAGGAGAATAAACAGATGAAAAGAAATGAATATATTATTTCAACATTAAAAACATTAGTAGAAATTCCAAGTCCATCTGGATTTACAAGAGACGTAATGGCTTTCGTTAAGAAGGAAGCTAGTCAGATGGGATATGATTGTTATTATACAAATCGAGGCGGATTGATTATAGAGGTAACAGGAAAATCTTCAAAAACTACTGGACTTTCCGCTCATGTAGATACATTAGGAGCCATGGTACGCTCAATTAATTCGGATGGAACCATTAATTTTACTGAGGTTGGTGGTTATACACTGCAAAGTGTTGAAGGATGCTACGTAAAACTTCATACAAGAGAAGGAAGTACATATACAGGAACTATATTGTGTAAGAGTTCTACCGTACATGTTTATGATGATGCTAGTACATTGGAACGTAAGGAAAAGAATATGATGGTTCGTTTAGATGAGGAGGTTTCCGGTAAAGAGGATATAGAGAAACTGGGAATTGCGTCAGGAGATTACATAAGTCTGGATCCACAATTTGAATATACAAAATCAGGGTTTGTGAAATCAAGACATTTAGATGACAAGGCAAGTGTCGCAGTTTTACTAGGTCTTTTAAAGGAGATGAAGGAAGAAACTATAATTCCAGAAAATCAGCTTAAGATCTTAATTAGTAATTATGAGGAAGTCGGGTTTGGAGCTAGCTATCTTCCAGAGGATATTGAAGAAATGCTTACGGTTGATATGGGAGCAGTTGGAGATGATCTAAATGGTTCAGAAGTAAAAGTATCTATTTGTGCAAAGGATTCCAGTGGACCTTACGATTACGAAATGACAAATCGTCTTATCAGCTTGGCAAAAGAAAATGAGATTCCATATGTAGTAGATGTATTTCCACATTATGGATCAGATGTTTCGTCAGCACTTCGAGGTGGAAATAATATACGTGGAGCATTAATTGGACAAGGTGTCAGCGCATCCCATGGTATGGAACGAACTCATGAAAAAGGGCTAATGGCAACATTGGAGCTGATTAAGGCTTACATTACTAGTAACAGTAGTAATCGCATATAGTAAAAGACGCACCAAGTTGTCTGTATGTCATCAATGACAGCGAAAGGAATGTCCAGCAGTTGTTTAAAGTCGAAATATATGATATTTTAGACATATAGAACAATGAAGGAGATACATATGATAAAAAATGCAAAAACAAGAAGCATAACGACTTTAGCCAAATGGATAGAAAATGATAATAATAAAATTAAAGATGTAGTCGGAATAAGAAAAAGAAGAAAAAATGTCTATAAGAGCTTAGCAGCTATACTGTTAATTGTTTTATTTTTAATTTGGAATGGCACGATTGAGATTGGGATCAGAGGTTATAGTATTGAAACAGATACTCGAAATTCTGCAAACATCGAAAATAGCTGGAATGTCTCTAAAGAAACGGCGGATGCCATGTCTGCAATGATTTTCTATGCCGAGGATTTGGAAGACTATAGATTTTCTATCTATGTAAATCGACCAGGATTGTCTTTGGGGTGGTTCTTCAGAAGTGGTGGCAGTTTGCCGGAAATAGAAGAGAGTATTGCAGAGATAAGCATAGAGGATTACGAGGAAAGTGCATTTGTTTCAATGAATAAACAACAAGTATGTAAAGTAGTCATAGAGGATGATAAAAGTACTACAACCTGGAATCTTGATAGTGAGAAGCCATTTTCCTATGTTATACCAAACCGTAATACCAGTGTTACATTTTATGATGTAAATGGTAAGGTCATAGAGAGTACTCCTTGCTAAAAAAAATAAATTGTAAAATAGTGTACTAATAACTATATTGGTACACTATTTTACGTTGGGTGGGATAATATGAGGTTTCTTTTATATGAGATTTTATGTACAGTTCTTTATACGTTCATTATAATAGCGATACAGGAATTTAACGTTGTATAATACATAGAGTAAAAAAATAAGGAGAGTAAACCTAAGATGAAATGGTGGATAATAGCAACAATTTGTGCCTTTTTTGTAAAGGGCCTATGTGGTTTTGCCAATACATTGGTATTTACTACAGTTTTAAGTTTTGGAAACAATAATATTAATATATCGCCGGTGGAATTGCTTTTAGGATATCCGACGAATATTATCTTAGCTTGGAAAGAAAGAAAATCAATCCAATGGAAGATCTGCATTCCGTTGGCTGCCTTAGTCATTGCGGGAAGCATTCCGGGAATTTTATTTCTTAAGAAGGCTGATACAAGCATGACCAAGATTATCTTTGGCTTTGTTATTATCCTAATCGGGCTGGAAATGTTGGTTAGAGAAATGGGAACAAAGAAAGTACATCAATCCAAGCTCGTTCTTGGAATAATCGGCATTATTTCTGGAATTCTATGCGGTTTATATGGAATTGGAGCACTTCTTGGAGCATATGTAAGCCGAGTCACAGAGGACAGCAATTCATTTAAGGCGAATATCTGTGTCGTCTTTTTTGTCGAAAATACATTTCGAGTGATTTTGTATACAGTGTATGGAATTATTACATTGGAAGCTTTAAAACAGGCAGTTATACTCCTCCCACTAATGTTACTTGGACTTTTTCTTGGAATGATAAGCAGCAAAATACTAGATGAAAAGACCGTAAAGAAACTTGTCATAATTATGCTGATTATCTCAGGAATTGCATTAGTCATAAATAGTTTGTAATGTAGACACAGGATGGGTGAAAATGGTAAAATGTCTTCAAAGTGAAGGAGGAGATTATAATGATAAAGCCACTATTTCCAGAGGGAAGAGAAAAATGTGTCACATTTAGTTATGACGATGGGGTAACGCAGGATCGACGACTAGTTGAACTATTTAACAAATATAAGATCAAGGCTACGTTCAACTTGAATTCAGGAGCATTTGGAAAACATAATCCGGCAAATGGATTTGATAAGCCGGTCACCCACAATAAGATTGAGGCTTCGGAAGTAAAAGACTTGTATAAGGGGCACGAGGTAGCAGTACATACATTAACACATCCACGTTTACAGTATTTATCCAGGGAAAGCATTGCCTATGAAATTCGACAGGATCGCGAGAACCTAGAGGCATTGGTCGGCTATCCGGTGACCGGAATGGCTTATCCATTTGGCACGTATAATGATGTCGTATTAGAGGAGATGAGGGCAGCAGGTATTCATTATTCACGTACGGTAAATGCAACTCGAACTTTTAGTATGCCACAGGACTTCTTACAATGGCATCCAACGTGTCATTTTGGTGAGGAAGAAATGGAAGGTCTATTAGACCGTTTTTTAGATGATAAAAAGGATCAGTGTGAGCAGGCAAGGTTAAAAGTATTCTATGTTTGGGGACATGCTTACGAATTAGACGGAAATGATACTTGGTCATTAATGGAGTCATTCTGTGGACGAATTTCCAACCATAGTGACATCTGGTATGCTACCAATGGAGAGATTTATAACTATAATGAAGCAGTCAACCGTTTGGTTTTCTCAGAAGATAAGAAGATTGTGAAAAATGAAAGTGCTCTGCCAGTATGGCTGGAAGTAAAGAATCAGAAGTTCAAAGTAGAGGCAGGTGCATGTATTAGATTGGAATAGTAAATAAAATCGAAGGGAAGTAGGAAGATGGGAGAATGTATCGATGCCTGTATTAATGCAGGACTAGAAATGCTGAAAGTAAACTATAAAGTAGTGCCGATAGAACAAGAGAAGTTTGGGGTATTTCGTATTCAGGCCATGGATTATAGGGTATCTCAGTATGAAGTAAAAGAGGTTGGCAATCTATTAGTGATGAGCAGTAAAAACTCAGAAACAATGCAGATGATGTCTTTCGTATTAACACCATATTTCAAGAACCTGCCATTATTTTCGACTGACTATATGTGTATGAAAGAGAATGGCTGTTTTATCAATGAAATCTATCGTTTGGTTTCTAAGGAAGATGAGTGCTATAAAAGATATATAGAGAAATTTACTGAAAATATAGAAAAACATAACCAGTTATCGGATATGCCGGTAAAACCAAGCTGGTACGACAGTCTTCGCTCCGTATCTATGGCAAAAGCAACAACGCCAGCCAATGAACAAGAAATCCTGGAAGTGTTTACTGAAAATCTCAGCACATTCATTGCAATGGAAAAGGAAATGCCAATACTTACGGAAGAAGAGTATCAGATCAAGTGGCAGAAGACGCAGAAGTATGTAGAAGAGCTTGTAGCCAATGGCGGTGTGTCAACCGACGTATTTAAGGCAATCTTAGGACCGGAAAAAACAAAAGAATTCTTTGAGACAGTATTCTTTGCGTCCTCTCGATATAAGAAATAAAAAAGTCTCCTTATTGTATGAGTTTCAATGCATACAGTAAGGAGGCTTTTTAATATTGATCGCGAAACTTTTTTGGAGTCAGTCCT
>JAUNRX010000005.1:0-51843 GCA_030539495.1 bacterium
AAATAGAGAGTAATGAAAAGCAGGAGCCAAGTAATAAAGGCATTCCTGCTTTTTTTAATACATAGAAAACTTCTATTTTTAAGAAGCCCCTATGTATTAAAAAAAGCTCCGCTAAGGATGCACACTCAGGGGAAAGTGTGTGTTCCTTGTAAAGGACTTAAGACGCGAGAGTGTGTGGAACACACACTTTGTTCTACAAAGAACTCTTTACATAGCTTCATAATCAGCATAATGATATTACAAACATTTTACATAAACTTCACGTATAGACAACTTTAAATTTTACATTACCCCTTTATGATAGAGATAGTTTCAAGGAAGGGGGTACAAAATGCTAATAAGTTTAAATTCTGTAGACAAAGTAAAGAGCTTTGTGAATAAGATTTCCAAGTTTGATGAGGAAATCGATTTAGTATCCGGAAGATACGTTGTAGATGCCAAATCACTGCTCGGTATATTCAGTTTAGATTTAAGTAAGCCAATTGAACTTGAAACAAAGGGCATCACAAAAAGCAAAGAGCTAGAAGATATGCTCAAAGACTACTGCATCTAGTAGTTATTCGTCAGGACATAATTTAGAAATCACAATAAATATAAAGAAGAGAAAGAGGATAAGAATATGAAATTAAGAAGATTTGTAGCATTAGCATTAACAGTTTCCTGTGTAGCAGGAAGTTTAGTAGCATGTGGGGGAAAAGATAAAGCAGCAGGATGGGACTCATCAAAAACAATCAATGTAGCATCCAGAGAAGAAGGATCAGGAACAAGAGGTGCTTTCGTAGAGTTATTTGGAATTGAAGAGAAAGATGCTTCAGGAAATAAAGTAGATCATACAAAGGACAGTGCACTAGTAACAAACTCAACATCCGTTATGATGCAGACAGTAGCAGGCGATGATTATGGACTTGGATATATTTCACTAGGTTCTTTAAATGATACAGTGAAAGCAGTAAAGATTGATGGTGCAGAAGCAACTGTAGATAATATCAAGAATAATAAATATGCGATTGCAAGACCATTTAATATTGCAACAAAAGAAAAAATCAGTGAAGCAGCACAGGATTTTGTAAACTACATTATGAGTACAGAAGGTCAGAAAGTAATTTCAGACAACAAATATATTTCCGTATCAGAAGGTGAAGCATTCAAGAGTACAAATCCAACAGGTAAAGTCGTAGTTGCCGGATCTTCTTCTGTAACACCAGTAATGGAAAAATTAAAAGAAGCATATGAAGCAGTAAACGCAGGTGTAAAAGTTGAAATTCAAGAAAGTGATTCTACAACTGGTATGAAATCTGCAATTGACGGAATCTGTGATATCGGTATGGCTTCTAGAGAATTAAAAGACAGTGAATTATCCGCTGGCATTAAAGGAACAAAGATTGCAATGGATGGTATCGCAGTAATCGTAAATAAAAACAGCACAGTAGATAACTTAACAAAAGATCAAGTAAAGAGCATCTACATCGGAGAAACGACTTCTTGGTCAGATATCGTAAAATAATAGAAAGTAAGGAATGAGGATAATATGCGCAAATATAAGGAAAGTTTAATGAAGTATGTATTCCTGCTTGCTGCTTGTATCTCCATCCTGGCTGTAGTGTTAATCTGTTACTTCCTTTTCGTAAATGGTATACCAGCCATAAAGGAAATCGGAGTAACAGATTTCATTTTCGGCAAGGTTTGGAAACCAAGCTTAAATAAATATGGAATCTTGCCAATGATCTTAGGAAGCATCTATGTAACTGCTGGAGCAATTATAGTCGGTGTGCCAATCGGAATTTTAATGGCTGTATTTATGGCAAAGTATTGCCCTAAAAAATTATATCGATTTATTAAGCCGGCAGTAGACTTGCTTGCAGGCATTCCCTCTATCGTTTATGGTTTCTTTGGCCTTGTCGTTATGGTTCCATTTATTCGTGAGAATGTTGGTGGGCAAGGATATAGTATGTTAACTGCATCACTGTTACTTGGAATTATGATCCTGCCAACCATTATTGGTGTCAGTGAAGCTGCAATTCGTGCGGTACCTGATAGTTATTATGAAGGGGCTTTGGCACTTGGTGCAACTCATGAGAGAAGTATTTTTAAAACTGTATTACCAGCAGCAAAGTCAGGTATCTTTGCCGCAGTCGTATTAGGTGTTGGCCGTGCAGTTGGTGAAACAATGGCAGTCATTATGATTGCTGGTAACCAGCCAATCATGCCAAAGAGCATTTATGAAGGTGTACGTACCTTAACTTCCAATATCGTTATGGAAATGGGCTATGCCACAGATTTACACCGAGAAGCATTGATTGCAACCGGTGTTGTGTTATTCGTATTTATTTTAATTATTAATATTTCATTTTCACTAATAAAGAGGAGAGGAGAAAAGTAATGATCAACAAAGCAACGATAAAACAAAAACTTAATGTATACAAAAAGCATCCACTATCTCTCCTTATGTGTTTGTTAGTATTAGTATCTGCAATCATTACGATTTCAGTACTTGGATTTTTAATCGTATATATCTTGGTGCATGGGATTCCTTATCTTAATTTGGACTTATTTGCTTGGAAATATACATCTACAAATGCATCTATGATGCCGGCAATTATCAATACTTTGATTATGACAGTACTTTCCTTAATTATTTCAGTACCACTAGGTATTTTCTCAGCAATTTATCTGGTTGAGTATGCAAAAAAGGGAAATAAGCTGGTTAGTATTATTCGTTTAACAACAGAAACATTAGCTGGTATTCCTTCTATTATCTATGGACTATTCGGTATGATCTTCTTTGTAACGACATTAAAATGGGGGTACTCCATTATGGCAGGCGCATTTACCTTGGCTATCATGGTACTTCCAACCATAATAAGAACGACAGAAGAGGCATTAATTTCCGTACCAGACTCTTATCGTGAAGGAAGTTATGGTTTAGGAGCTGGAAAGTTAAGAACAATATTTAGAATCGTACTTCCAAGTGCAGTACCAGGTATTGCATCAGGAATTATTCTGGCAATCGGAAGAATCGTTGGCGAAACAGCTGCCCTTATTTATACGGCAGGAACAGCAACAGAAGCAACAGGCAATTTATTTGGTTCAGGTAGAACATTATCTGTTCATATGTACAGTCTTTCAAGAGAAGGGATCCATGTAAATCAAGCATATGCAACAGCAGTAGTATTATTACTTCTTGTTATGGCAATTAATACAGTATCAAGTTTGATTGCAAAAAGTATTACAAAGAATAGGCAGTAGAGGTGTGAGAGACGATGAAAGAAAAAATAACAGTACGCGATCTTGATTTATACTATGGAGACTTTAAAGCTCTTAAGGGAATCAATATGGATATCTATAAAAATGAAATTACAGCATTTATCGGACCATCTGGGTGCGGTAAGAGTACCTTCTTAAAATCTTTAAACAGAATGAATGATTTAGTAGAAGGATGTAGAATTACAGGAGAAGTAAAATTAGATGGGGAAGATATTTACGGAGATATCGATGTAAATAGTTTAAGAAAACGAGTAGGAATGGTATTTCAGAAACCAAATCCATTTCCTATGAGTGTATATGATAATGTTGCATTTGGACCAAGAACCCATGGAATCCACTCAAAACAAAAGTTAGATGAGATCGTAGAACAATCCCTACGTGATGCAGCAATCTGGGATGAATTAAAAGACCGCTTAAAGAAAAGTGCATTAGGCCTTTCCGGTGGACAGCAACAAAGATTATGTATAGCAAGAGCATTGGCAGTAAAGCCAGAAGTTATTCTTATGGATGAGCCTACAAGTGCCCTTGATCCAATCTCAACAACAAAGATTGAAGATCTTGTAATTGAGTTAAAGAAGAAATATACCATTGTCATGGTTACTCATAATATGCAGCAAGCAACTAGAATTTCTGATAAGACTGCCTTTTTCTTATTAGGTGAAGTAGTAGAATATGATAAGACAGACCGATTATTCTCCATGCCAAGTGATAAGAGAACAGAAGATTATATTACAGGACGTTTCGGTTGATTTATTTGCCTGATGATACGAAGAGGGAAAGGAAGGATACAAAGTTATGCGTAATAGATTTGATCAACAGTTAGTAGAACTAAATAACGAATTGATTGAAATGGGAAGCCTGATTGAGCAGGCAATAGAAATGGCCGTTGGAGCATTAGTAAAACAAGATGTAGAACGGGCAAATAAGGCAATTGAATTTGATGAGAACATTGACCGTCAGGAGAAGACAATAGAGAGCCTTTGTCTTAAGCTATTATTACAACAGCAGCCGGTTGCAAAGGATTTACGATTAGTTTCTTCCGCATTGAAGATGATTACAGACATGGAGCGCATTGGTGATCATGCAGCAGATATTTCAGAAATCACAATCTTGCTTGCAGGTGCTCCTTATATTAAAAAGCTAGAACATATTCAGACGATGGCAAAAGAAACAACGCTAATGGTAGTAAACAGCATTGATGCTTTTGTAAATAAGGATGTGAAGCTTGCAGAGGAAGTCATTAAACGAGATGATGTAGTAGATGCACTCTTTTCGAAAGTAAAGCAGGAGCTGATTGATCTGATCGCAGCAAATGCAAAGAACGGAGAGCAGGCAGCAGACTTACTTATGATTGCGAAATACTTTGAACGTATCGGTGATCATGCAACCAATATTGCAGAATGGGTGATTTTTTCTATTACAGGCCATCATTATGCAGAATAAAAATGGGCATACGTTAAGTAGTCAAGAAAACTGACGTATGCCCTAATCTTTAAAAAATATACACAAAATCATAAATTTTACATAGATTTTACATAAGGTACTTTTATATTTTACACCCCCCCTATATAATCCAACTTATTAAAGTAAAAATAATATGAAATCTATATACAATTCTGGTATAGGTTGGAGGTTAAGAATGGATATTTTTAGTATATTAACGATGTTAGGTGGACTAGCTCTATTTTTATATGGTATGCATATTATGGGCGAAGGCTTATCTAAAGTTTCAGGGGGGAAACTTGAGGCAATTTTAGAGAAACTTACATCAAACCCAATTAAGGCAGTATTATTGGGTGCAGGGGTTACAGCAGTAATCCAGTCATCATCGGCAACAACAGTTATGGTTGTTGGTTTTGTAAACTCGGGAATTATGAAATTAACACAGGCAGTAGGAATTATTATGGGTGCCAATATTGGTACGACAGCTACTTCCTGGATTTTAAGTTTAACAGGTATTGAAAGCGGCAATTTCCTAATTAAAATGTGTAAACCGACATCATTTTCACCGATTTTAGCATTATTAGGCGTTTGCTTTATTTTATTTAGCAAGAAAGAAAAGAAAAAAGATGTTGGTATGATCATGGTTGGTTTCGCAATCCTTATGACAGGTATGTCCTCTATGAGTGATGCAGTAAAACCACTTGCAGATGTTCCAGCATTTACGAATATTTTAATTATGTTCTCAAATCCTATTCTTGGTGTAATCGCAGGTACGGTATTGACAGCAGTAATTCAAAGTTCTTCCGCATCTGTAGGTATTCTTCAGGCACTTTGTGCAACAGGATCCTTAACTTATGCAACAGCGTTCCCAATTATCATGGGACAAAACATTGGTACTTGTGTAACAGCTATGATCTCAGGTATCGGCGCGAAAAAAAATGCGAAACGTGCAGCATTAGTTCATTTATACTTTAATATGATTGGTACAATCGTATTTATGGGGCTTTTCTATGCAATTAATGCATTTGTATCCTTTGGATTTTTAGGTGATGTTGCAAATGCAGCAGGTATCGCAGTAATCCACAGTGTATTTAATGTAACCGCTACTCTTCTTTTATTACCATTTGGTAAAGGACTTGTTAAATTAGCATGTCTTACTGTAAAAGATGATGAATTAGAAGAAGAAGAAAATTTATTCGAAAAATTAGATGATCGTTTTCTTGATAAACCAGGTTTCGCAATGCAACAATGTAGAGAATTAACTAGAAATATGGCAGAAACAGCAAAAAAAGGATTATATCTTTCTTTTGACTTATTAAAAGAGTATGATAGTGTAAAGGCTGAAAAAGTATATGAGATCGAAACTTTAGTAGATCAATATGAAGATCAGATTGGATCTTATTTAGTAAAATTAAGTAGCAAGAACATGTCCGAAGAGGATAGTAAAGAGTTAACAGTGTTGCTTCACTGCATTGGTGACTTCGAACGTATTTCAGACCATGCTGTAAACTTAATGCAGGCAGCAACAGAAATGAATGAAAAAGGACTTGTATTCTCAGAAGAGGCAGTTGCAGAAGTTGAGATTTATATGAATGCAATGCGTGAAATTGTAGATAATGCATTTAAGGCATTTGAAGAAAATGATTTAGCATTAGCGGAATCCATTGAACCATTAGAAGAAGTAATTGACGGGTTAAATGTGAAATTAAAGAAACGTCATGTAATACGTTTACGTGATGGAAAATGTACGATTGAATTAGGATTTGTTTTAGCAGATATTACGACAAACTTTGAACGTGTAGCAGATCACTGCTCTAACTTAGCAGTTTCTATGCTTCAAATCGATAAAGATGGTTTTGATACTCATGAGTATCTTGATACACTAAAACGTGAAAATAATCCAGAGTTTATTCGTCGTTATGAAGAATATAAAGAGAAGTATAGATTACCAAAAAAATAATTATTGACAAAATCAGGAGGAAGAAGCATGGCATTAGTGTACATTGTTGAAGATGATAAGAATATAAGTGAAATAGAAAGTTTTGCACTTAAGAATTCAGGGCATACAACGATGGAATTTGGTTCAGCAAAAGAATTTCATAAACAAATGATGGACCGTATCCCAGATCTGATCTTATTGGATGTCATGCTTCCTGATGAAGATGGACTCAGTATTTTAAAGAGACTTAGAAGTGTTACCGAGACAAGAAAGATTCCTGTTATTATGGTAACGGCCAAAACAACAGAGCTTGATAAGGTAAAGGGCTTAGATATTGGAGCAGATGATTACCTAACAAAGCCATTTGGCGTTATGGAGCTAATCTCAAGAGTAAAGGCATTGCTTCGAAGAGCAAGTGGAATGGAAGAAGAGAAGTTCTTAACTCTTGCCAATGTCTTTATTGATGGGGAAAAGCATGCCGTTTATGTAGATGATGAGCAAATCGAGCTTACGTACAAAGAATATGAACTTCTAAAACTATTGATTCAGAACCAAGGCATTGTGATGCAGCGTGATATCATTATGGAACGTATCTGGGGCATGGATTACGAAGGGGAATCAAGAACATTGGATGTCCACATTAAGACGCTTAGACAAAAACTTGGTGAGACAGGCAGCCGTATTAAGACAGTTCGAAATGTAGGATATATAATGGAATAGGTGACCTAATGAAGAAGAAAATAAATTTTAGATTTTTAGCAGTGGTAGCGGTTGCGATTATTATTACCGTAACTATGTCTACGATTGTATTTTATGAGTTATTTAAAAAAGAAGTTATGCAGGATTTAAAGACATATGTCAGGGTTTTAGTAACTGCGGATATCTATGATGAGTTTAAAACCTATGATTTTAATGAGAATCTGGATGAGCTTCGAGTAACCATTATTAGTCAGGATGGAATTGTAGAGTTTGATACCAATGTAGATATTGGAGGTCTCGATAACCACAGTGGCCGTCCTGAGGTAGTAGAAGCATTTAAAACTGGTGAAGGACAAGCAATCAGAGAGTCTAAGACATTAGAGAAAAATGCATTTTACTATGCGGTCCTCTTAAAGAATGGTTCTGTACTTCGTGTAGCAAAAGAGGCGGGAAGTATCCTTAGTGTATTCTTCAGTGCCTTACCTATGATTGGAGTAACTAGTCTCCTATTGTTTATCATATGTGCAGTGTTATCGCATTTCCTAACTAAAAGTCTGGTGCTTCCAATTGAGCATTTGGCAAATAATCTAGATGAAGGAAATACGACGATCGTGTATAAGGAGTTAGTTCCTTTTATTACAACGATAAAAAAACAGCATGCGGATATTATAAGGAATGCAAGCTTAAGACAGGAATTTACTGCAAATGTCTCTCATGAGCTTAAGACACCATTAACAGCAATTTCGGGATACTCGGAATTAATTGAAAATGGAATGGCAACGGAAGAAGATGTAACCCGTTTTGCAGCGGAAATCCATCGTAACTCCAAGCGCCTGCTTAGCTTGATTAATGACATTATTCGTTTATCAGAGCTTGATCACATTGAACGAGAAGTAAACTATGAAAAGACGAATCTCTATAGTATAGCAGGCAGTTGCGTACAGATGCTTCAAATGAATGCAAAAAAACATCATGTAACGATAGAGTTTCATGGAGAGCTTGCATATGTTACAGCAAACAAAGAGATGATGGAAGAATTAATTTATAATCTTTGTGATAATGCAATTCGCTATAATAATGAAAATGGTCGTGTAGATGTTTTCGTAAATCCAGTTTCTACAAATGGTGCAAATTATGTGGAACTAGTCGTTAAGGATACTGGAATAGGAATCTCAAAAGAAAATCAAGAAAGAATTTTTGAACGTTTTTACCGTGTAGATAAGAGCCGATCTAAATCTACAGGTGGTACCGGACTTGGTCTTGCCATAGTAAAGCATATTGTTGCGAGACATGAAAATGCTCACCTAGAATTAAACAGTGAGGTTGGAAAAGGAACCATGATCCGCGTAACATTTCAAGAGATATAATAAAAGAGTCATAGTATATGGAGAGTCCAATATACTATGACTCTTTTTTAATACATAGGAAACTTCTCTTCAAGAAGCCTCATCTATCCTGCTTGCTTATAGTTTATATACATTTTAGTTACGTTTTACATAACCGTAGTATGAATTTTATGTTACCATGTTATCGTATTGTTCATAAGATAACTTAGTATAGTTAGGAGTGGATAGTATGGAATTTGTATGGACATTGTCCGAAAAGATAGCACTCAGAAGTAAGGGAGATCAAATAAAATATTTCTTAGTACTTAATATAATGGTATATTGCCTGATGGCATTGCTTTTATTAGCGATAGCAAAAACAGTAATCTATCATGAGCCAATACTTAGTATAGATGAATTGAGTTTGACCATGATCTCTCTTGGAATAGTAATTGGACTATTTGGCGGAGCAATTTTTGCTCTTCGGAAAGACTAAGACATTTAGTAAGTAATGTTTAATAAAAAACAAGGACTATCGCGTTGAGCAATAGTCCTTGTTTTTTCTCGTTTACGGATTAGCTATCTTCTCCCTGCAGGGCATCATAGCCTTCTTCTCCGGTTCTTACTTTAATTACATTTTCAACATCGTATACGAAAATCTTACCATCACCAATGTTGCCAGTATATAATGCTTTCTTGGCTGTTTCAATAACCTGGCTGACAGGAACTTTGCTTACGACGACATCGACTTTCACTTTTGGAAGAACAACGATATCAACTGCAACACCACGATAGTATTTTGTAGCACCTTTCTGAACACCACATCCAAGGACTTGAGTAACGGTAATACCCATAACTCCGATATCATTTAAAGCTTCTTTTAATTCGTCAAACTTATTCTGCTTACAGATAATAGAAATCTTGGTAAGTTTGATATCACTTGCAGGAGCAGAACCGCTAACGATCTGAACAGGCACAGAAGCATCAACAGATGTCTTTTTATCACTGCCCTCAGAGGAACTTCCTAATGAAGAAGCTAGTTGATTTGGAACTTGTAAGAAGTCAGCATAAGAGGATGGAAGGTTATGTTCTGTACTATCAAGACCAAGAATTTCTTCCTCACGGCTTACACGTAAACCAATCGTATGCTTAATCACTTCAAAGATAATAATCATGGTAATGGCAACCCAAGCCATAACAGAGATTACACCAAGAGCCTGGATCCCAAGAAGCTTAACTCCACCACCAGTAAATAAACCTTTCCAGTCAGTTCCTGTACCGTCAGAGAATAGACCAACGGCAATCGTACCAAATAGACCATTTAATCCATGGACGCCAACTGCACCAACAGGATCATCCACCTTTAATACCTTATCGATAAACTCAATACCAAATACAACTACAAAACCTGAGATAATACCAATGATTGCAGCACTTAATGGACTTACCGTATCACATCCGGCAGTAATTGCTACAAGGCCGGCAAGAGAACCATTTAATGTCATAGAGACATCTGGTTTCTTATAACGGAACCAAGTGATAATCATAACAGTACAGGTTGCGACAGCAGCTGCAAGGTTGGTTGTTACGAAAATTTTAGAAGCACTTTGAATTGCAGCGTCGTCACCCATGGAAACAGTAGATCCACCATTAAAACCAAACCAACAGAACCAAAGGATAAATACGCCAAGGGCACCAAGCGTCAAGCTGTGTCCAGGAATAGCGTGAACCTTACCATTCTTACCATATTTTCCAATACGGGGACCAAGGATGATAGCACCGATAAATGCAGCAATACCACCTACCATATGTACAGCACAGGAACCGGCAAAATCATGGAAGCCCATTTCTGAAAGCCAGCCGCCGCCCCAGATCCAGTGACCTGAAACAGGATATACAATCAAACTAATTAATAAACTGTAGATACAATACGAAATAAATTTTGTTCGTTCAGCCATTGCACCGGAAACGATGGTAGCTGCAGTAGCACAAAAGACAGTCTGGAAAATCAAAAATGCAAAGAATGGAACTCCATCCGGAAGCATTCCATTTCCATAGTTTGTTTCGGAAGCAATGCCACTGATTGAACCAATAAAATCATTGCTGCCTCCAAACATAATGCCAAATCCAACAAGCCAGAAGATTGGAGTTCCGATTGAGAAATCCATTAAGTTTTTCATAATGATGTTACCGGCATTTTTTGCTCTTGTGAAACCGGTTTCGACCATTGCAAACCCAGCTTGCATAAAGAATACTAAAGCAGTTGCTAAAAGTACCCATATTGTGTTTTCTGCGGAAAATGTCATAAATATACCTCCCTTTTTTATTGCAAAAGTAAGTAGAGTACTTACCTGCATAATTTATAAAAATAAAAAGCGAAGGTGCTTCACATAGAATGTGTAAAGCACCTTCGCTTTTCATTTGCTCTTATTATACGATTCTAATTTTGAATGTCAACCACTATATCCTAAAAAATAGGAGAAATACGGAATGTATTAACAAAAATAAGCAAAATGTGTGTTTTACTTTAATTTATTATGCGAAAAGTTTCAAATATAGAGCTATATAGGCTTGTCTATAACAAATATCTCATTTGTCGACGTATTCTTTACATGTATAAACCTATTATTGATAAAATATTGTAGCAATGATTTATAAATGGTAACGTTAATATAAGAAGGAAAGGGAGGGTACCAATGGTATTATATATTGGAGATAGAATTGATGAACAATTCGTTGGCGAAATTGCAAAAAATATTGCAGAAGAACTTCGTATGATTACGGAGGTTCATACGATGGAAGGAGTTATTAATACAATTCAAGCAATACCAAACCGCCTTGTAATTATAAATGCAATTAGCATTCAGGAGTATCCGGAGGAGTTGGTAAAGCAGTTAAAGTACATACAGAGTAACCTTCAACAGAATCTTATTATCATTGCACGTGGTCAGGATAGCAGTGATCCATTTATACAGTCGCTATATTTTGCAGGTATTAAAAACGTTATCATATCAACATGGATTCCTACTGTAATAAGCCAATGCTTAAAGTATATAACCGGAATGTATCAAGAAACGAATCTTCTATATAATGTAAAAGAGGACGTGATACAAGAGAACGAAAAGATAGTATCTGATGTGCAGGGAATATCCGCAGAGAATCAGACAACGAAATTAAATCTATCAGAAGTATTTCAGAATGATCCGGATATTCTGGTACAGTTGTCCGAAGAAGAACAGACAATGTCTGAAAGCCGGGAGAATATGACACAAACTGTACCCCTACAATCAGAGTGTAAGGCTGAGACTGGGACTGTAAAGTTGTCAAATGAGGAATTATACCAGACTGGCGCGGATTTATATGCACAGGTGAAAGAATATGAAGAAGTTCCAGAACAGAGTACAATTCTATATAATCAAGATCTTGGAGCACAACAGTTTGAACAGCAGCAAAGTAATCAACAACAGTTTGGTCAGCAACAGTTTGAACAACAACAATGGAATCCACAGCAGTTCGGGCAGCAACAGCAACCAGAGAATAATAGGAGTGCTTCTTCTTATTATAATTATCCAGAGCAAAAGGAGAAGAAAGTTTCAGTAAAGAAAAATAGAGTGCCAAAGCAAAAGAAACCACAGAAATTAAAGAAATCCAAAAAGTCATTAGTAATTACAGTTTGTTTATGCGCAATCTTATTAATTTCTATCTTGGTACCTGTATGCTTTACAATGATGCAAAAGAAGGATGAAGAGAAAAAAGAGGCACAGGAGTTTTTGTCCTATGCGACCAATAGTGCGACGTTGGAAGCCAGTCCTACTCAGACACCTGAAGTACAAGTAGTAACAGGGGCCATGGAAGAGGGTACATCTTCTATGGAAGGAATGGCTACACAAGCTCCAAAGGTAACAAAAGAGCCTATGATGACATTGACTCCAATTAAAGAAGAGACAACGGCACCAACAGTTCAACCATCGAAAGCAGTAGAGCCAACATCAAAGCCAACGCCAAAACCAACAGAAACACCAAAGCCAACCCCAACGATTAAACAAACAGAGAAACCAACTGCTAAGCCTACAGTAAAACCTACGGAAAAACCAACGCCAAAACCAACAGTAAAACCAACGCCAGCTATAATAAATATTAGAAAACTGACATTGCCAAGCTCAATACGTATGGTGAAAGGAACGAGTACAAGTATTGAAGTATCTTATTCACCAAGTAATGCAACGGAAACAATAAAGTGGAGCAGCAGCAATACCAGCATTGCAAGGGTAAAGAATGGCGTTATCAGTGCTAAAAAGTCAGGAACAATAACAGTTACAGCTACTACATCTGGAGGAATTAAAAAATCTATCCAGGTTGTAATTGGAGATGAATAAATACTATAACATCACCAATACTACATATGAGGTGATGAATATGGAAAAGTCTTTTGAAGAAGAAAGACAAGCGCAGAAGAAGAGTAACGAAGAATTTAATAGTATTACAAATAAGGTAAAAGTCGAAAATCAAAATCAAACACATAACTCTAGAAGAGAAGGAATAGGACCACAAAATCAACGCAGGTAATAAAAGTAAAATTCTTCCACATAAAAAAGTGGATAAAGTGGATAACTTGGTAAAAAATAGAAAAAGCTTGTCCGCCAAGTAGATTAATCATTAAAAGGAGCGAGATTATGCCTAACTTGGTTTGTAGTGTAGAAAATTGCGCTTATAATAACGAATATCTTTGTTCTTTAAATGAGATCCATGTAGATGGAAGTCATGCGGAAGATCCACACTCAACATTTTGTGGTTCATTTTGTGATCAAAAAGAATCCTTTTCTAACTGTGAACACTGTGGATGTGCAACGAAAAATACAGAAATAGACTGCGAAGCAGAAAATTGTGCATATAATGATAGCAATAGATGTCACGCAGATGGTATTGACGTTTGTGGATGTGGGTCAAATACAGCTAGAGGAACAGAATGCTCTACTTTTAGACTTAAATATTAACTAAGATTACAGAGAAATTCATAAACTGAAGTTCTCTGTAATTTTTTTCCACAAGAAAAAGTGGATAAAGTGGATAACTTGGTAAAAAATAGAAAATAAACTATGATTCTAGAAGACTAAATGATAACCAGGCGTATAAGGGACAAATTTGAGGTTTGGTATTAGACTTACTTTACAGAGAAATTTATAAAACGATTAAAAATGTAAAATTCTTCCACAAGCATTAGTGGATAGAGTGGATAACTTTTATATTGTAATTTAAGATGCCATTTATTAGAATATTAATAAACAATATCTCGATAAACTAGGGAAAGAGGAGAAATACAATGAAATTTCGGCCATGTATCGACATACATAATGGAAAAGTAAAACAGATAGTTGGTGGAAGTTTAACCGATTACAGGGATCAGGCTCAGGAAAACTTCGTATCAAAGCAGGATGCAAAGTTTTATGCTTCTTTATATAGGAAGTTAAATCTATCAGGCGGACATATAATTTTATTAAATGGAGCAGAATCTTCTTATTATAAAGAAGATTTAAGACAGGCTAAAGATGCACTGCTTAGTTTTCCGGGAGGATTAATGATTGGCGGGGGAGTAAATTCGGAGAATGCACGACAGTTTATTACATATGGAGCAAGTCATGTGATTGTAACAAGCTATGTATTCAAGGATGGAAGGATTAATTATGAAAATCTTGAGAAGATGGTTGATGCAGTAGGAAAAGAGCATCTTGTACTGGATTTAAGCTGTAGAAAGAAGGGAGAGCAGTACTATGTGGTAACGGATCGTTGGCAGAAGTTTACCACGGAAGAGGTTACCTATGAGTTATTACACCAACTGTCGGCTTATTGTGATGAGTTTTTAATTCATGCAGTGGATGTAGAAGGCAAAGCATCTGGAATAGAAGAAGAGATTATAGCACGTTTAGCAGAAGTGAACGATATAAAAGTGACTTATGCAGGTGGTGTAGGATGCTATGAGGATATCGAAAAATTGAAGAAGATTGGAAAAAATAAAGTAGATGTTACAATTGGGAGTGCATTAGATCTTTTCGGTGGAGAATTAGAGCTGGAAAAAGTAATTTCTATCTGTAATTAGCTTGATTTTTATATAAAAAGATAGAAAATTTCAAAAAAAATCAGTGGAATTTCATAGTTTTTAAGTATGGCAAAAGTGTCTTAAACCCTTGTAGAATAAGGGCTTAAGACACTTTTTGCGTCTAAAAATACTGGCATATTTCGTAAAATTAACTAAGAAATGAAAAACATATTTATCTATTTCCATAATGAAATAATTTGTTAATAATTTAAAGTATACAATATAGACAAAAACAATACAAATAAATAAGAGTATATTAAACAATATAACAACAAAAATAATAAAAAATCGATTTCTGTAACATCAAGGCGACGGAAAAAAGGCCTCTAAGGGTTGATTTTTTGATTTCCTGTGTTATAATTATTACATAAATGTTAACAACTTATTGCTAAAATTCATATAAATGTTTCAAAAGTACATAAGGTTGTAATAGATTAGAATTGTATTGAAATTAAAATAAATTATTTAAGAAAAAGGAGATCACATATGAAGGTAACGATGAAAAAAGTTTTGATATGTTTGATGGCATTTACCGTGGCGTTAAGTTCACTTGGAGTAAATGCATCAGCTGCATCAAAGAAAACATCATATTCAAGTGCGGACTTAAAATATTTAACGGCCATTATTTATTGTGAGGCAGGAAACCAATCATACAAAGGTAAAGTTGCGGTTGCAGATGTTATAATTAATAGAAAGAAATCAAAGAAGTTCCCAAATACATTTAAAGGTGTTATTTATCAAAAGGGACAATTTACTCCAGCAAGATCCGGTTCATTAGCGAAGGCATTAAAGAAATATGAAGGTAAGATGAAATACGGATATGGAGAAAAGAAACAAATGGAAGAATGTAAAAAAGCTGCAAAGGCTGCTTTAAACGGTAAATTCGTTGTTTCTAAATCCACTTATTTCTTTACTATGTATAGAAGTAAATCAGCAATTAAGAAAAAATATCCGAAAGCTGTGTTTATTGGAGATCATTATTTTAGATAGTGATCAGGTTATTTTTGAGAATTAAAACGAAAATATAGATAAGAATACATAAAGGACTTATTTCAATAGAAATAAGTCCTTTATAATTATGTGGAAATGTGGTAATATTCTATGTATGATTAAAAATAGACTAAATTTACATTAGAACATGAGAAGTACGAGAAAGGGATGATTGTTTAGTGGAAGAAAATAATATTTCAAAGAATTTTATAGAACAAATTATAGATAAGGACATTGCGGAAGGACATTGCAAAGCCGTTGTAACTAGATTCCCTCCGGAGCCAAATGGTTATTTACACATTGGCCATGCAAAATCTATCGTTTTAAATAGTGGGTTAGCAAAGAAATACAATGGTAACTTCAATTTAAGATTTGATGATACAAATCCTACAAAAGAAAAAGTAGAGTTTGTTAATTCAATCAAACAAGATGTTGAATGGATTACTGGCGGATTAGATGAAAGCCGTGTATTCTTTGCATCTGATTACTTTGAGCAAATGTACGAAGCTGCTGTTAAGTTAATTAAAAAAGGCAAAGCATATGTTTGTGATTTAACACCAGATCAAATCCGTGAATATAGAGGAACTTTAAAAGAAGTTGGTAAAAATAGTCCATATCGTGATCGTTCTGTAGAAGAAAACTTAGAGTTATTCGAAAAGATGAAAAATGGTGAATTTGAAGATGGAGCAAAAGTATTACGAGCTAAGATTGATATGTCCAGCCCTAATATCAACATGCGTGATCCAATTATTTACCGTATTGCACGTATGCACCACCACAACACAGGAGATAAATGGTGTATCTACCCAATGTACGATTTCGCACATCCAATCGAAGATGCAATTGAAGGTATTAGCCATTCAATCTGTACTCTTGAATTTGAAGACCACCGTCCATTATATGACTGGGTTGTAAATGAAGTTGGATATGAAAATCCTCCAAAACAAATTGAGTTTGCAAAAATGTATTTAACAAACGTTATTACAGGTAAACGTTATATCAAGAAATTAGTAGAAGATGGCGTTGTTGATGGATGGGATGATCCAAGACTTGTAACAATTGCAGCGTTAAGAAGACGTGGTTTCACTCCAGAGTCTATCCGTACGTTTATCGAACTTAGCGGTATCAGTAAAGCAAACAGCTCTTGTGATATGGCAATGCTTGATTACTGTATCCGTGAAGATTTAAAATTAAAGAAATCCAGAATGATGGCAGTTCTTGATCCAATTAAGCTTGTTATTACAAACTATCCTGAAGACCAAGTAGAATATTTAGATGTTATGAACAACCAGGAAAATGAAGAATTAGGCATGCGCCAAGTTCCATTTAGTCGTGAGCTTTACATTGAACGTGAAGATTTCATGATTGAACCACCTAAAAAATACTTCCGTCTATTCCCAGGAAATGAAGTTCGTTTAATGCATGCTTACTTTGTAACATGTACAGATTACATTACAGATGAAACAGGTAAAGTAGTTGAAGTACATTGTACGTATGATCCAGAGACTAAGAGTGGTTCCGGATTTACAGGAAGAAAAGTAAAAGGAACAATCCACTGGGTATCTGCAAAAGAAGCACTTAATGCAGAAGTTCGTTTATACGAAAACTTAGTAGATGAAGAAAAAGGTGTATACAACGAAGATGGATCTGTAAATGTAAACCCAAATTCCTTAGTTGTATTAAACGATTGTTATGTGGAACCAGCATTAGCTGATGCAGTTGCATATGATAGTTTCCAATTCTTACGTCACGGATATTTCTGTGTTGATAATAAAGACTCAAGCAAAGATCATTTAGTATTTAACCGTATCGTATCTCAAAAGAGTTCATATAAACCAATTAATAAATAGGGAGACTTATAATGGGGGAATTGTTCTCGGGATTAGAACAGTTTGGACTAGAGAAGTTAAAGAATATAGATATTTATGAAAAAGAGAGTGGCAGGCCCGGTAACGGGCCTGCTTCTGCTCAAGAAGTAAAAAAGGTTGAAGCTGATTTTCTATTCGATAAAACCTATACTTGTCCTGTTTGCGATAACACGTTCAAATCAAAAACAGTCAGGGTAGGGAAGGTAAAATTGTTATCATCAGATACTGATTTGCGACCAAGATATCAGTTCGTTGATGCAATTAAGTATGATGCAGTAGCATGTCCGAAATGTGGCTATGCGGCATTGTCAAGATTTTTTAATTATATGACAAATGTGCAGGCAAGGCTTGTGAAAGAACAGATTACATCGACATTTAAGCCGTTTAATAATGAGCTGTCTATGTATACATATGATCAGGCAATTATGCGGTACAAATTGGCATTAGTTAATACAATAGTTACCCGAGGTAAAAATAGTGAGCGTGCTTATACCTGTCTAAAACTTGCATGGCTGTATAGAGGGAGAAGGGAAACATTACCCTCCACAATTCCAAACTATGAAAAAATAAAACTAGGATTATTTAAAATAGAGCTGGATTTTCTAAAGAATGCCTATGAAGGATTTTGTACTGCATTTATGAAGGAAGATTTTCCGATTTGTGGTATGGATGAAAACACAGTAAATTACTTAGCTGCCGAGTTAGCGAGAAGGTTAGGGAAGACAGAAGAAGCGTTAAAATTTGTATCACGTATTCTTATATCTCGAGAGGCAAATGAGCGTATAAAAAACAAGGCGAGAGAAGTCAAAGATCGCATTAAGATAGCAAACGAAACAAAAAAAGGATAAGAGAAGAAACTTTGTAAACACCAAGTTTTCTTCCCTTATCCTTTTTTATTCCACAGAAACACTATTTAACTTTTCAATACTTCTAGGAAGCGCATCTTTTGAGTTCTTCCAAGGCTCATTGGCAAAGCGATAGTCGAATTTATCAATAAACCATAGAAGATCATCTTCTACTCGTTTTATATTGGTAAGGTATAACTCATTGATATCTTCAATAAATGCTTCATAAATAGTACCACTGAGCTCAGAGGAAGCAAGTTCATAAAGCATTCCATAGTGAGTCATGCAAAAGCCATTGCTGGATTTAAATTCTTTCTTAAAATCAGTATCATTCTTATAAAGATAAAGAATTGTGATCAAATAACGATTAAATACCTGCTTAATACGGTCACAGACATAGCAGCTTTGATTTACTTTCTTTATATAGGCAGTAACCGGAGATTCAGAGGGCTTCTTTTTAAATAATCCAGAGGATTTTGGAGCACCTTGCTTGGTCAACTTCTCCAAGTCTTCCCTTGTCTTCTTAAAATGAGTAGACAACATAAGGGAGAGCCCTAGACGGTTCTGATTTTTATAAAGCATGCCAATGTGCTTTTCACAGAATCCCTGCTGATTGGTGATTTCCCGAATGTCATCTTCCATATAGCTAGGTCCCATGGTAAATTCAATTGCATTTTGTTCTAACGAGTGATACATGGTGCAGATTGGGCATTCACAAGAGGTATGGAATGCATCATTTACTGGAATTGTATATAATTTCTCTTTCAATGTGATTTTCCTTTCGATGATTTTGTAGTTTATGTATAATAGGAGTAAAACAAGCATAGGATTACCGTATAGGTTGTCTTATACTCTTATTGTAGCATACTTATATCTGTTTGTCCTTTTTATAGGCACTAGAATGATAGTCTTGTATATGGTTATACTAATAAACAAGAGAAATAATGAGATAGGAAGAGTATACAAGAGAAAATGATATAAAAGATAGCATTTCGCAGGAATTCCCATAATAGGAATACTTGCAATTAAGTGGTAAATTTACTAATATATAATCATTAGTTAGCACTCAAACGTAATGAGTGCTAATAACACAAAAAGTTAGAATAATTTAAGGAGGAATATACAATGAAATTAGTACCTTTAGGAGACAGAGTTGTATTAAAACAATTAGTTGCAGAAGAAACTACTAAATCCGGTATCGTGTTACCAGGTCAAGCAAAAGAAAAACCTCAACAAGCAGAAGTTATTGCAGTTGGTCCTGGCGGAATGGTAGATGGCAAAGAAATCGAAATGCAAGTTAAAGTTGGTCAAACAGTAATTTATTCTAAGTATGCAGGAACAGAAGTTAAATTAGAAGATGAAGAATATATTATCGTAAAACAAAACGATATTGTAGCTGTTGTAGAATAATAGTTACCCATTTAAATATAGAAAATATGGAGGAATTAGAATATGGCAAAAGATATTAGATTCGGTGCTGAAGCTAGAACATCTCTAGAAGCAGGCGTTAATAAATTAGCTGATACAGTAAAAGTAACACTTGGACCAAAAGGTAGAAACGTTGTACTTGATAAATCATTTGGTGCTCCATTAATCACAAATGATGGTGTAACAATTGCAAAAGAAATCGAACTTGAAGATGCATTCGAAAACATGGGTGCACAATTAGTTAAAGAAGTTGCAACTAAAACAAATGACGTAGCTGGTGATGGTACTACTACAGCAACTGTTTTAGCACAAGCAATGATCAATGAAGGTATGAAGAACTTAGCAGCTGGTGCTAATCCAATTATCTTAAGAAAAGGTATGAAGAAAGCAACTGAGTGTGCAGTAGAAGCAATTGCTAGCATGAGCTCTGCTTTATCTGGAAAAGACCAAATCGCTAAAGTTGCAGCAATTTCTGCTGGTGATGAATCTGTTGGTGAAATGATTTCCGATGCAATGGAAAAAGTATCAAATGATGGTGTAATTACAATTGAAGAATCTAAGACTATGAAGACAGAATTAGATCTTGTAGAGGGTATGCAATTCGATCGTGGTTACCTTTCTGCTTATATGTGTACAGATATGGATAAAATGGAAGCAACTCTTGATGATCCATATATCTTAATCACAGATAAGAAAATCTCTAATATCCAAGAAATCTTACCAGTCCTTGAACAAGTGGTTCAATCTGGCGCTAGATTATTAATCATTGCTGAAGACGTTGAAGGCGAAGCTTTAACAACTTTAGTAATCAATAAATTAAGAGGTACATTTAACGTAGTAGCTGTCAAAGCTCCAGGTTATGGTGATAGAAGAAAAGCTATGCTTCAAGATATCGCTATCTTAACAGGTGGTACTGTTGTATCTGACGAATTAGGTCTTGATCTTAAGGAAATGACATTAGATCAATTAGGACGCGCAAAATCTGTTAAAGTACAAAAAGAAAACACAATCATTGTTGATGGATGTGGTGAAAAACAAGATATCACAAACCGTATCAACCAAATCAGAAAACAAATTGAAGAAACAACTTCTGAATTTGATCGTGAAAAATTACAAGAAAGACTTGCTAAACTTGCAGGTGGTGTAGCTGTAATCCGTGTTGGTGCTGCTACTGAAACAGAAATGCAAGAAAACAAGTTACGTATGGAAGATGCATTAAACGCTACTAGAGCTGCTGTTGAAGAAGGTATCATCGCAGGTGGTGGTTCTGCTTACATCCATGCATCTAAAGAAGTTGCTACTTTAGCTGCTACTTTAGAAGGAGACGAAAAAACTGGTGCTAACATTATCTTAAAAGCATTAGAAGCTCCTCTTAAGACAATCGCTATGAATGCAGGTCTTGAAGGTTCTGTAATTGTAAATAAAGTAAAAGAAGGCCAACCAGGCTTTGGTTTTGATGCATTAAAAGATGAATACACTAACATGGTGGAATCCGGCATCCTTGACCCAGCTAAGGTTACTAGAAGTGCTTTACAAAACGCTACAAGCGTTGCATCTACACTTTTAACTACAGAAAGCTGTGTTGCTACAATTAAAAAAGATGAGCCAGCTATGCCAGCTCCAAACCCAGGAATGGGAATGATGTAATCCCCACTCAAATGAGTGTGTAATAAAATCCTTTCTTATCATTTTTTGATAGGAAAGGATTTTTTTAGACTAGTCAATTTTTTATATATTTTGTATAATAAGAGTATTCATAAGATAATGATGTAAGAAATGCTTACAGAAAATTATAGGAGGATTTACATATGAATGAAATGTATGCGGAGAGCGGAGTGAAATGCGATCTGTCTCAAAAGGATATTGGAAAGATTGTGTTATACTTTGTTGTTTTAGTAGTATCATTAGTAGTATCCCTAATGAGTTTCTATTTAATGGCCATACCAATCGGGGTAGCTACATATGGTATTGTAAAAGCATCCAAAATTAAGTACGAGTATGAATATATCTTCTGCGATGGTCAGTTAGATATTGATAAGATTACAGGAAATTCAAAACGTAAGAGAATGTTACGTATTGATTTTGATGACTGTGAGGTAGTTGCCCAAAATGGTTCTCATGCATTAGATGAATGGAGCAATAAACAGTTAAAAGAGGTAGACTATACTTCTCATGTAAAAGGAAAAGATCATTACGTAATTATCGTTCACAAAGATAAAGAGTTATTAAAGATTTTATTTGAGCCAAATGAAAAGATGATTGAATGTATGAGAAATAAATCCAGACGTTTAGTCCATATTGATTAAAAAAATAGAAAAAAGATTTGGGAGTAATTGTTATGAATATTTATAATAATTGCTCCTTTTGTCGTATAAGCAAGTAAATTGGAGTACTAGAGAAAATAAGCTATTATTTACCAGTTAAAAAAATAATATTATATTCATACTATTTATAATTAATGCATATAGTTTCATTAATAATTCGGAAGTGGTTAAAAAAATTCAGTTTTATTGAACTTATTCATTAGAAATGGTTATTGACAACCCACTAATTATTAGTTATACTTTTAAAAATATTTATAATTCTATAAATTTTTAAAATAGTAAGATAAAGAAAGAGAGGATATTTAAAATGGGAACAATTATCGGCGAAGGCATTACATTTGACGATGTGTTATTAGTACCAGCGTATTCAGAAATCATTCCAAATCAGGTAACATTGGAAACTCATTTGACAAAATCAATTAAGTTAAACATCCCTATGATGAGTGCAGGTATGGACACAGTTACTGAGCATAGAATGGCAATAGCAATGGCAAGACAGGGTGGCATCGGTATTATTCATAAAAACATGTCTATTGAAGCTCAGGCAGAAGAGGTTGATAAAGTAAAACGTTCCGAAAACGGAGTTATTACTGATCCATTTTATTTATCACCGGATCATACATTAGCAGACGCTAATGATCTTATGGCGAAATTTAGAATTAGTGGTGTGCCAATTACGGAAGGTAAGAAATTAGTTGGTATCATTACAAATCGTGATCTTAAGTTTGAAACTGATTTTACAAAGAAAATCAAAGAGTCAATGACTTCTGAAAATCTTATTACAGCACCTGAGGGAATTACGCTTAATGAAGCAAAAGCAATCCTTGGAACTGCTCGTAAAGAGAAACTTCCTATCGTTGATGAAGACGGTAATCTAAAAGGTTTAATTACAATCAAAGATATCGAAAAACAAATCAAGTATCCATTATCCGCAAAGGATGAACAAGGTCGTTTACGTTGTGGTGCTGCAGTAGGTATTACAAATAATATCCTAGATCGTGTGGATGCATTAGTAAATGCAAAGGTTGACGTGATTGTTATCGATTCTGCTCATGGTCATTCCAAAAATGTTATTGATACAGTAAAAATGGTAAAAGCAAAATATCCTGAACTTCAAGTTATCGCAGGAAACGTTGCAACAGGCGAAGCAACTCGTGCATTAATCGAAGCGGGTGTTGATGCTGTTAAAGTAGGTATTGGACCTGGTTCTATCTGTACAACTCGTGTTGTTGCCGGTATTGGTGTACCTCAGGTTACAGCTGTTATGGACTCTTATGCAGTTGCAAAAGAATATGGTATTCCAGTAATCGCAGATGGTGGTATTAAATACTCTGGTGATATGACAAAAGCAATTGCAGCTGGTGCAAATGTTTGTATGATGGGTAGTATCTTTGCAGGTTGTGATGAATCTCCAGGAACTTTCGAATTATATCAAGGTAGAAAATACAAAGTATACCGTGGTATGGGTTCCATCTCAGCTATGGAAAATGGTTCAAAAGACCGTTACTTCCAAACAGAAGCTAAGAAACTTGTTCCAGAAGGTGTTGAAGGACGTGTTGCTTACAAAGGTACAGTAGAAGATACTGTATTCCAATTAATGGGCGGTTTACGTTCCGGTATGGGTTACTGTGGTTGCCATACAATCGAAGAGCTTAAAGTGAATGGCAAATTCGTTAAGATTTCAGCTGCTTCTTTAAAAGAAAGTCATCCTCATGATATCCACATCACGAAGGAAGCTCCTAACTACAGCGTTGATGAATAATAGGTTTTCTTGCTCCCCACGGAGTTTGCGATAAAAATATGTGTTTGTTTATGCATGTTCTTCCGCTGCCTCTACAGTTTTTATACTCTGTTCGTGTTAATCAGACGTTCCGTCTGCTTTCCGCGTACAGAGTACAAAAACAGTAACGGCAGAGGAAGTACATTTGCATAAATCAAACACATATTTTTTTTATTGTAGAAAAGTTCTCTTACGAGATCTTTTCTACAATAAAAAATCGCTCCGCTATGGATGCGCACTCACCTGAATGGAAGATGTCGCTATGCGACCAGGTTCGGCGCAGTAAAGTGTCTTTGACACTTTATTATAAGTTTTTCGAGTGGTAGCAAGAAAAACTTATTGGCGGCCAAAGGAAGTGGCGGGAAGTAATGAAAAACAAAAGACAAGTTTCCTTGTGGAGGAGATGGAGATAGGAAAAAAGTAGGATGAGGTGATGGAAAAAAGGAGAGGGGAAATGTAATAAATAATAGGGAAAGAGTTCCTTTGAATTGTATAATATAGGTAACGAGCTGGGGTGGACATAAGGGTGAGAATACAAAAAGTTACAGGGAAAGGGGAAGAGTGATGGAAAAAATCAAACAATTTAGCCAAATTCTTCGAAGGACAAAGAAAGGAACCGCAGCATTTGTGTCGGCATTAATGGTATTTACTGTGATTCCCGTAAATAAGACATACGCAGAGGGAACTAGTGGGGAGGAGACCCCACAAGTAGGAGAAACTGTTGATATTACCACAAAAGATAGTGGAACAGAAGAGACTAAGGATTGGCAGCTTGTTTGGAGTGATGAATTTACAGGAAACACCCTTGATCAGACAAAATGGGGGTATATGGTAGGAACAGGAGCAGAATACGGAAATGACGGATGGGGAAATAGTGAAGCAGAATATTACACAGACGGAGAGAATGCAGAAGTTAAAGATGGAAAACTTGTAATAACCGCAAAAAAGACCGGAGACAATGCAGGAAAATACGGCGGAAAGCCATATACATCTACAAGACTATGGACAAAAGGAAACAGTGGATGCGTAGAGAATGGAAAAAATGAAGCAGGAACTGAGGGAGGACAAGCTTTATTTGCAAAGAAGTATGGTCGATTTGAGGCAGCAATCTCCCTTCCTGAAGGAACCGGATACTGGCCAGCATTTTGGATGATGCCAGCATATGATAAATATGGTGCGTGGGCTACTTCCGGAGAAATTGATATTATGGAGGCAAGAGGAAGAGTTACCAACAGCGTAGGCGGAACTATTCATTATGGCGATGTATGGCCAAATAATAAGTATAATGGGGGAACCTATACAAAGGATGATTTTACTACATCAGGTGAGCACGTGTATGCATTGGAGTGGGAGCCGGGAGAGATGCGCTGGTATGTCGATAATGAGCTGTATTACAAAACAGGCGACTGGTATTCCAAGTCATCCAATAATGCAGACGATTATACCTATGGCGCTCCATTTGACCAGCCATTTTATATCATGTTGAACTTAGCAGTAGGCGGAACCTATGACGAGGGACAGCTGGATCAGACAATTGATGGCGGACAGATGAAAGTGGATTATGTCAGAGTATATGATTTAGTTGGTAAGGACGGAACAGTAGGACAGTATAATGAAAACGTTGCACCTAGTACAACGAAAGTTGGAGAGTTATTAGGTGGTCAGGTAGGAGATAACTTAACATCTTCTTCTCTGAAAAATATAAACAAAGTGGTAGACGATTATGATAAGAACAGCACGAACGGATGGGATCTGTTGGCGTTAACGGGATTTGGCGGAGATGCTTCAGCAAGCGATGCAGACGATGCAGCAAAGATAACGATTGCAAATGGCGGAAGTCAGACCTATTCTGTTCAACTGACGCATAAACTTCCATTAACATATGGATATACATATCAGGTATCTTTCAAGGCAAAGGCAGATGCAGCAAGAACGGCAAGCGTAAAGCTAGGCCAGGCAGGAGGAAGCTTTGCCGCTTATACAGATACATTTATCCCTGAATTGACCACGGATTGGAAGACTTACACCTATACCTTTGATATGAAGAGTAAGACGGATAAAAACTGCCGATTAGAAATCAATATGGGACAAAATACAAGCAGTGTATATTTAAAAGATATACAGGTAGTTTCTACGGGAACGACAAAGATTGCAGGAGAAAATGAAGCAAAAGAGCCACTTGCAAATGGACAGCATGTTTATAATGGAACTTTTGATCAAGGAAATAAGGTAAATGACCTTGGCAGTATGACTCGATTGAAATACTGGAATGTGGAAAATACAGATGCAACGGTTGATGCATCAAGCCGTGAAGTAAAGATGGTATCAACGGGCGATAAGAAAAGTACCTTAAAACAAGTAGGTATTCAAATGCTAAAGAAGGACAGCTATCGTTTATCTTTTGATGCAAGATCCGAGCAAGCAAGTACTCTGGGTGTAAAGATGATGAGCAGCGATGGAACGTCTTATTTAAATGAGGCAACGAAGTTAAGTAATCAAATGTCCACCTACACGTATGAGTTTACCGTAGACGATAAAGGGGATACCATGGGCCAGCTTGTTTTTGAACTGGAGAATAACAATATCCCTGTATATCTGGACAATGTCAGTGTTATTCGTACCACAGACCATAATGTAGATTATTCAGGAGTTAAGTGCTATCTAATAGGCAACGGAAAGTTTGAGGCAGGAACAAGCAGTTGGGAAGCTTATCAATCCAATATGGGAGTAGATCAAGTGGATGGCGCCAACCAGCTTTGGATTGCTGCAGCTAAAAGCGCAAATAATTATGATATGATGTTGCTTAACAGAGATTTAGCCTTTAAGTCAGGACTTAGCTATACGTTAAAGTTTAAGGCAAAGACAACAGGAAGCACCAATCAGCCATTGACAGTAAGAATACAGAGAGATACAGACTGGGCTTCTCTGTTAGATCAGGAAGTTACGGTAAATAGTGAATGGAAGGAATATGAGTATGAGTTCAAACCTTCTTATGATGACAATTTTAATCTTAAATTCTTATTAAGCGGAGTAACCGAGAACTGCAATTTTAACTTTAAAGATATTGAGCTATATGTAACCAATAAGCCTGTCGCAGAGGCTGCGTATCTATATGATGCAGGCGAGACGCTGGCAGGACAAGATGTAACGATTCCATATGTCAATAAGCAAGGATGGGATGAGAATAAGACGATCAGCTACTATGTAAATGATCAGTTGGTAGATGCTGATAAGGTGACGTTAGATCGAAAGAATAAGACGATTACAATTGATAAAAGCTTATTTGGGGAAGCCAATGCATATACCATCAAAGCAACAGCACCTGAGTATGATATGACCAATACAGTGACCCATACGGTATTAGACAAGAGTGGAAACCTTGTGACAAATGGAGACTTTTCCAAGGGCGTAACAGCATGGAACAGTTATTTTACAAATGGATGTGGTAATTTTTCTGTGGAGAACGAGGAAGCCAAGGTGAACTTTACATGGCATGAAGGCCAGACATGGGATCTGCAGCTATATCAGGAGGGAATTAAGCTGAAAGCAGGGAAGAAATACTCCATCAGCTTTAAGGCAAAATCAACAATTGCCCGTGATATTGCCATTGAGTTCCCTACAGCAGTACCATTTCAGACAGCAAGCCTTACAGAAAAGTATCAGCAGTTTAACTATGAATATACGCCAGCCCAGGATATCTCTGCTAAGATCAATTTCTTGTTAGGAAATGTGAACGGAGTTAGCAATCAGGATAATCCACATATCATATACTTTGATGATGTCGTGATTAAGGAGGCAGAGGAAGTTCCACCTGAAAAGGTTGAAGTTACTAATGTTACATTAAATGGGACAGACACTACCTTAGCAGTGGGCATGACATATCAGTTAGAAGCTAAGATAACTCCGGACAATGCTACAGATAAGCAGGTTACTTATACATCAAGTAATGAAAAGGTAGTAAAAGTATCCGCCGATGGAACAATTACTGCAGTAGGAAAAGGAAAGGCAGACATTATTGCAAAGGCAGGAAATAAAACAGCTACATTTAAGGTGACAGTAATACAAAAGCCATCCAAGATCGAAAATGTAAAGATATGCAGACAAACGGATACCACCGTCAAAGTATCTTATAACAAGGTATGTGGTGCAACTGGTTACGAGATACAAGTAATGAAAGACAAAGAGATGGTAAGTGATAAGAAGACTTTGATGACCTCGTATACAATCAAAGGATTGGAGCAGGCAACGGCATATAAAGTAAGAGTAAGGGCATATAAAGTTGTAAATGGAACTTATTTTTATGGTGATTTTTCTCCATACTGTGATGTAACGACCACACCTAAAAAAGTCCAGTTAAAAGGCTTAGACCGTATAAATAGGACAAGTCTTAAACTTACCTGGAATAAGGTGAAGAATGCTTCCGGATATGAAGTCTACATGAAAGAAGGGATTGGGCTGTATAAGGTTGTAGCAATACTTCCAGATAAATCAGACTCTTATACCTTGAATTCATTAAGAGCGGGAAGAATTTATACTTGTAAAGTACGGGCCTTTTGTTTGGTAAATGGAAAGAAAGTATATGGAGAATTTAGCGATATAAAAGTTAGAATGATGTTATAAAAATAGAACCCCTTGTATTAGAGAAACACTAATATAAGGGGTTCTATATAATTTGCTTGGAATTTAATTTATTTATTTTTTTGGTAGTAGTCCCAGACTTGAGTTTTAAGCTTTTCCCATGCATCCTCGTGGTCTACATAGTATTTGGGACATATTTTGCCGGTTACATCGTAGTGGCGGATGATGTCATCCTTGGATAAATCATAAGTATCTAGCAGCCAGGCAACAAGTTTTGTTAAGGCATTGCAAGTATCTGTAGTGAACTTTCCATCGACTTTGGGATGACAGACTTCTATGCTGATCGTATCGCTGTTTCGATTGTTGGAAGCATAGGAAATCTCATTTAAAGGAATGCACTGGATGATTGTACCGTCAGTACCTACTACGAAGTGGCTGCTTGCACTTGTATCACCGGACTCTGCAAGGCTTTCAAAATAATCTCGGTTGGCTTGGGCAGTGGAACCCGGGTTTCCAACATAGTGGATTACGATTGAGTTTACCTTTTTTAGCTTGGTTTGAGGTCTTGAATATTTGTTTGGCGTAAGTAAATCTTCTGTGATAGAAGGCTTTACTATAGTGGCGGATGTACTGGTTGAACTGGTTTGGCCGGTTAAACGTGATAGGACAGTAAAGCTTGAAGTAAGACTTCTTGCCTTAAAAGCATTGATCAGCACGGTACAGCAAATGATAATCAGCAGTATGCCAATCAGTCTTTTATAAAACTGTTTTGTATGTTTGGATTTCTTGAATTTTTTAAGTTTTAACATGGCATTTTCCTAAAAACACGCCTGACTATAAGTCAAGCGTGATTGCCTTATCTGCCATATTGTATTGGCGGTATGTGAGTCCGGCACTCTTCATCATTCGTTTGCTGGCGATTACAGATCCGGTATTGGCATATTTATCTTGTAAGTAGATTACCTCTTTGATACCTACTTGGATTAATGCTTTTGTACATTCGTTACATGGAAATAGGGTAGTATATACTTTTGAGCCTTTTAGGTTGACTCCCGTATAGTTTAAGATTGCATTTAATTCTGCATGGCATACATAAGGATATTTCGTGTCTAAGAAATCACCTTCACGATCCCATGGATATTCATCATCGGAACACCCTTGAGGCATGCCATTGTATCCCATGCTTAAGATGCGGTTTTCTTCATTTACGATACAGCACCCTACGCTTGTACTAGGATCTTTGCTTCGCTTGCTAGAGAGTAACGCTACTCCCATAAAGTATTCATCCCAGTTTAAAAAATCTTGTCGTTTCATTTATATAAGGTCCTCCTGCTTTTTATGTCGTCTATATAGTAAATATAGGATGCCGCTTCCAAACAGTACAAAGATTACAATAAAGATTGCACAGTGAAGAAAAAATTCTTCGGGAAGAAGCAATATAATTGGATCGGTTCTTGGATCGAACAGCCAGTCATCGTTATTGAAAAATAACTTGTGAAATAGGATAAAGGTTTGATCGAAATTAATCGCACATGCGGTTCCAACAAGGAGTGGCAGTACAATACAAGTAATTGAGGAAGTTTTGAGATATCGATATTCTTTTTTTCTTCGTTTATAGAATACAGCTATAATCAACATAATTCCGGAAATTGCTGCAATAAAGTAGAAAGCAATGAAGATATCTTTTACTTCTTTAAAATGTGACAATGCACTTTCTGAGGAAGGTAATGTTGGGAAACGAAGTTCTCCCATATTAAGTGGGGAACAATAATCAATTAATGCATTGTAATTTTTCATGATTTCGTCTTGACTGTAACCGGTTTGTTCTACTAAATTTAATGCCGTTACATCGTGCTGATATATACTTCGACAATTTATTACAATAATAACACCAATTGAGATAAAAAATAATGTAAAAAGTATACCAATTCCTAAATTAGAAAGTTTTCTTTTGGTTTCCACAGAAATACTTCCTCCTTTGCTTTTTTTATGATTCTTACGGGCTTTTCTAATTGTCTATTATAGTATATTTTTGTAAGCATCGCAACAAAAGAAAGCGCAAGGAAGGGGAATTAGGTGATAAGAATATAGATAAGTAATACTTATAAATGGAATTAAAGAATAAGATAACGCTTATAAGAATAAAATCTTGCATTCTAAAATATGATATAGTAGTATTAAGTTATCAATTCGTATGACTGGCGGAAAAATGGGAGAAACCCATAGGGAGTACGAATATTTTATATGCCGACCGCCTGGGCAGCCTAATGGTTACTCAGACGGTCTTTTTGTTTCTATATGTAAAATTATTACATAAATAAAGAAGCAGAAAGACCACGATGTATGTTAGGAATGAAAAGGAGAATGGAAATGAGAGCATTAATCAGCGTTTCAGACAAAACAGGTATCGTAGAATTTGCCAAAGAGTTAGTGAACTTAGGAATTGAGATTATTTCTACTGGTGGAACTTACAACAAGTTAAAGGCAGAGGGTGTACCTGCAATTGAGATTTCAGATTTAACTGGATTTCCAGAATGTTTAGACGGTAGAGTAAAGACGCTTCATCCAATTGTTCATGCTGGACTTCTTGCTATGCGTAGCAAACCAGAACATATGCAACAATTAAAGGACTTAAATATTCAGACAATCGACATGGTTGTTGTTAACCTTTATCCTTTCAAAGAGACAATCTTAAAAGATGGCGTTACAAGAGCAGAAGCAGTTGAAAATATCGATATCGGTGGCCCAACAATGCTTCGCAGTGCTGCAAAGAACTACCAAGATGTTGCGGTAGTAACGGATCCAAGAGATTATGAAACAGTACTTAATGAATTAAAAGAAGAAAAGCAAGTAAGTTTAGATACAAAATTCTACTTAATGCAGAAAGTATTTTTGCATACATCCAATTACGATACAATGATCGCTGATTACTTAAAGAAAGAAAGAAACGATCATGAATTACCAGAAACATTGACAATGACATTTGAAAAAGTTCAGGATATGCGTTATGGTGAAAATCCTCATCAAAAAGCTGCATTCTACCGTGAAATTGGTAAGAAACATGGTTCTTTAACAGACGCAAAACAATACAACGGAAAAGAATTATCTTTCAATAACATCAATGATACAAACGGTGCATTAGAGTTATTAAAAGAATTCACAGAACCAACCGTTGTTGCTTGTAAACATGGTAATCCTTGTGCAGTTGCAAGCGATGAGAACATTGTAGAAGCTTACATAAAGGCATTTAATGCAGATAAGGTTTCTATCTATGGCGGTATTGTTGTTGTAAACCGCCCAGTGACAAAAGCATTAGCAGAAGAGATGGCTAAGATCTTCCTTGAAGTAATCGTAGCTCCAAGTTATGAAAAAGAAGCACTTGAAATTCTTTGCAAGAAGAAAAATCTTCGTGTATTAGAACTTCCTGAAATCGATGTTCCTCAGGATGAAAATGCTTACGATCTTAAGAAGGTAAACGGTGGTGTAATCGTTCAGACCATCGACAGCAAATTATTAAATGAAGCTGACCTTAAAGTCGTAACAGACAGACAGCCAACGGAAAAAGAAATGGAAGACATGATGTTTGCATGGAGAGTCGTTAAATTTGTAAAATCCAACGGAATTGCATTAGCAAAAGACAAACATACCGTTGGAATTGGACCAGGTCAGGTAAACAGAGTATGGGCTGCGGAACAATGTGTTGAACATGCAAAAGAATTAATTAGCGAAGATGCTGCGGTTGGTTCCGTTCTTGCTTCCGATGCATACTTACCATTTAATGATACCGTAGAAGCTGCTCATAAAGCCGGAGTTACTGCAATCATCCAACCAGGTGGATCCATCAGAGATCAGGAGAGTATTGATAAATGTAATGAATATGGCATTGCCATGGTATTTACAGGAATGAGACATTTCAGACACTAAAATATGAAAGAGGAGTGAGTGCGATGGCACCCACTCCTCTTTTCTATTAGAGACGAATTTTAAGTTTTCAAACAATAGAAGTATTTTTAGATGATGCTGACATCGCAAAGTTATTCTTATTATAGGTATCTATTTTCCTCATAGTAGTCCTTTAGTATGGTAACAACGTCCTCAATCGGAATTTGATAGGTCTTTGCTGTAGAAGCAACTTGTTTTAACTGTTCCTTGATCAAGGAAAGTTCATTGTTCTTATCTACTGCTTGGCTGTGATCGGTAACAAAACTGACTTCATCATCCAAGGTGTGGATCAGCTGTTCTTTTTCCAGGATATCGTATGCTTGCTTGGTAGTATTTACACTGATATGTAAGGTTCGTGCCAATGCGTGAATACTAGGCATAGCCTCGCCTGGTTTTAGCTCATTTGACACAATTCTTTTGCGCAGTTCCTCGGCAATCTGATTAGAGATTGGCAAGTCACAATTATTGTTGATGGCAATATTCATAATATTACTCATGTATCTACCTCCCTGACGATAAGACACGTTCCAATGTTTGTATCCATTATAGCATACCCCTTACAGAAATAGGAAATAAAAAACCCCAATTTCATAAAAGAAATGGGGTTTTTTATGGGCATAAATTTATTGAACTAGACTTCCCTTCGTGTAAAGCCGTCATATGCTGTCCATAACAGGACGATCATATGTACAATAATAACGATTATCGCAAATGTCATTGTCTGATTAGGGAAAAGGCTGTTTCCTGCTTGAATAGTAGCAAGATCCGTATTTGCGAAGAATAAATAACGTCCCCAATCCTGATTAATCATGGAAAGAATTCCTGTAATGATACTTCCGGAGATAGAAAGTGCAATACTGATACCGATTGCGATTGCAGAATTTCTAAATAAGGAGGAGAGTGCAAATGCAAGTGTTCCGTAGCAGATAATATCAATAAATGCATATAGATAGAGTTTTGCTACATATAAGAAACCACTGTACATGGTAACTGAGCCATTGGATGCGGTAATATAGGATGCACCTAAATGATCTGCACCGCCCAGAATAAGGGAAAACAATACACAGATGATATAGTATCCAACTACACAGAAGAAGGAGAAAGATACTACCATTAAATATTTACTGATAATGATTTTTCTACGATTAATCGGATTGATTAAAAGGAACTTAATCGTACCGGAAGAAAATTCAGTTGCTACGCATGAACCTGCAATGATTAACATAAGGATCTGAATCATGGTAACAAAGCTTGCAGAGAGCTGTAATACATTCCAGAACTTGCTGCTTGTACTGCTTAAATTCATTGAACTAGACATACCCATACTACCTACAATAGACATATCTGAGCTACTGTCCATATTGTTTGTGATGGCATTGTCGATAATGGCATCTGTTTGCTTTTCATCTAATAATTTATTTAGTACTAAGTAAGAATTATATTTGTTTTTATAATTTGTACTATTTTCTCCGGTAGAAGTATATATTCTTTCTAATTGATCTTGCAGTGAAAGCAAGTTATTTGCACAGGAGAAAAGCTTCGGATCATCTTTTGGATTGATTGATTGATCAAGACAATATTGATACGGATTTGTCACCGCTTTGTCGCTGCCCGGGAAGGTATAGGTATTTGGCTTGTATTGATTTGCCATAACTTTTACATAATCCGTAGGATTTCCTGATTTAAGGGAAACCGCAGCTTCATCAAAGAGTTTTCTGTTGGCTTCATTTGTTCCAACGGAAAGTAAATCGGCAGCAGAATATAGTTCATCGTAGATCCAATTCTCAAGGTTATACATGCCAAGTTCTTTGACTTTCATCAAAACGAAGTAGTCAGGATATGTTTTGTCTTCTATGGTGGTGTAGCTGTTTAGCTGATCATTTACATAGCTTTCGCTCATATAATCATTGTCGGAGTAGTATTCAGTCATGTCTAGCTCCATGCTGGATAAGAACAGCAGCCCAAGAGAGATTACAAGAAGAATAGCCAGCCAAATGATCGTACTTTTCTTCTTAAAAATCTTAATATACTCATTTTTAATTAAATTCAGCATCCTTAGTTTCCTCCTTTCGTAGTAAGCTCGATAAATGCATCTTCTAAGTTTCGGTGGTCTTTTGTAGTAACATTATAAAGATCAATATCATTTGTAATCAGTACTTTGTTGATATCCTTAATAAATACATTTGCAGAGTCGCTATGATCTAAGCCTAGTTCAATATGGTGATCATCCAATACCTGAATGGAGTTTGCTTGATTTGCTTGTAATGGTGTATGATCAAGGATAATCTGGCTTGCAAGGGAAGCATTGCTTACTTCCAGTACATAATGAGTGGTTCCGTCAGAGCTTTGATTTATAAAGTCTTCTACGGAAGTAACACTAAGAAGTGTTCCATTGGTTACAATGCCGACACGATCACACATCAATTCCATCTCACTCATTAAATGACTGGATACAAGAACACAGATACCAGTTTCATGAGCAAGATAGCGAAGTAAGTCACGTAGCTGTTTGATGCCGGCAGGATCCAGTCCATTGGTTGGTTCATCAAGAATAAGCACTTTAGGGTTGTGCATGATTGCTTGAGCCACACCGAGACGCTGACGCATACCAAGTGAGTATTTACCAACCTTATCATTAATGCGATCCGTTAATCCTACGATATCAATGACTTCTTTTAAGCGTTCCGGGGTTACCCCTTTTCTCATCCTTGCGTATTGTTTTAGATTATCCAGTCCGGACATATACTTATAGAATTCCGGATTTTCTACAATGGCACCTATATTGGAGAGTGCAGCTTCGAAGTTCTTTGTTACGCTGGAACCACAGATGCTGATATCTCCGTCATCAATTTGAAGCATGCCTACGATCATCTTAATCGTAGTCGTTTTTCCGGCACCATTTGGACCTAAAAATCCAAAAACTTCGCCAGTGTATGTTTCGAGGGAAATATCATGTAGTATCTGACGCTTCCCAAAATATTTATTAATATGGTCTATTTTTAATGCAACTTCCATTACTCATTCCCTCCTATGTCAGTTCCACTTGAGTACTCAAACGAAGTGGTAGCTATTTTAGAAATCTTCCAAGAGCCGTTTTCACGTAAAAGCTGTACAGATACCTCGATGGAATTAGAGTGTTCTGTAGATTTGGAAGTATCATTGATTATGGTTCCATCCTCTTTTACAGGAGAGTCCTGCCATGGTTCTAAATCAATATTTGTAATGGAATATGCGCCACAAACAGTGAGCTTGGAGTTTAATTTGAACGTTACAAGAGCGCCGCTTGGTCCATATTTTTTGATTTTTACGGATGAAATGGAATGTTGGGTATCGGTAATAAAACCGATGTCCTTTAATGTTTCATCCTTATAAAATGTTTTAATGTCATCTTCACCGGTTTGACGGTTTATGTAGTAGTTCATCTCGGAAACTGTGCTATTATAGTGGTTGTAGGTAAAATATTTGTCGATAAGGCTATTATAGTCTGCAATTTCCTTTTCCCCACTTTCTTTTGTCCAAGCTTTATTCTTTATTACATCGTCTGGAGCCTTTAAGGTTGTCATATAGTCATTAACGTAATTAGTGACCAGTGAGTTAATATCTCCTTTTTCATTACTAAAAATAATTTGATCTGCAATCACATAGATCGCAACGATAACAAGCAGCAGTGCTCCTAACATAACGCCACGGTTTGCAGATTTCCACATCTTTTTTAATTTCAATGTGAATATCCCTCCTTTGTTTTATTGAGTTATTTATGAAATATGGCAAAGACAAGGCAATGCAATAGCTCATAAAACTCATTTTACCATAGAAAATATATACAAAATAGTAGTATTTTACAGAAATAGATTAAAATGTAATTAAAACTAATTAAGATAAGTGCATTATTGGAGAAAACCTTAAGAAATAGTAATTTTATGTATAAGCTATTATTATAAGTCACTTTCCCATTATGTATTGGTGTGATATACTATAGATGAATAATTATGGTTATACTGAAAGAAAAGATAAAAATTAAGTTAGGAGATCAACATGGGAAGAATAATAAAAAGCAAGAATGACTTAATCAAGATGGACGCATACGAATTAGTCCATGAGGAAAAGCTAACCGATCTTAACAGTTTAGGGCTTTTATTCCGTCATAAAAAGACTGGAGCAAGAGTATTAGTAATCAGCAATGATGACGATAATAAAGTTTTTTCCATCGGTTTTAGAACTCCACCAGAAAACTCAACAGGAGTACCTCATATCATCGAACATTCCGTATTATGCGGTTCTAAAGAATTCCCATCGAAGGACCCATTTGTTGAACTTGTAAAAGGCTCATTAAATACATTTTTAAATGCGATGACATATTCCGATAAGACTCTTTATCCAATTGCAAGCTGCAATGAAAAAGATTACAAGAATTTAATGCACGTTTATATGGATGCAGTATTTTATCCTAATATCTACAATCGCGAAGAAATCTTTAAGCAAGAAGGCTGGCATTATGAATTAGACAGCGTGGATGGCGAGCTTACGTACAATGGCGTTGTTTATAACGAGATGAAAGGGGTATTTTCCTCTCCAGAGCAACAATTATTCCGTCAAATCCAGCAGTCTTTATTCCCAGATACCACATATGGCGTAGAATCCGGTGGCGATCCAGCAAATATTCCAGACTTATCATATGAACAATTTTTAGATTTCCACAAACGTTATTATCATCCTTCTAACAGCTATATCTATCTTTATGGTGATTTAGATGTGGAAGAACGTTTAAGCTGGATGGATGAAAATTATTTATCCAAGTTTGAAGAAGCGCCAATCGACTCAACAATCAAGAAACAAGCATCATTTGGCGATATGCGTGAAGTGGTTGACTATTACTCTTTAGCAGAAAATGAGTCTACAGAAGAAAAGACTTATTTTTCCTATAATGCAGTAATCGGAACAAGCCTTGATCGTGAGTTATATTTAGCATTCCAAATCCTTGATTATGTATTGTTAAGTGCACCAGGTGCTCCATTAAAACAAGCATTAATCCGCGCAGGAATTGGTAAAGATATTTTAAGCTCTTATGACAATGGAATTTTACAACCTTATTTCTCTATTATTGCAAAAAATGCAAAATCAGAGGATAAGGAACGCTTCTTAACAGTAATTAAAGAAACATTAGAGAAAATTGCAAGCGAAGGGATTGAAGAAAAGCCTTTACGTGCAGCAATCAACTACTTTGAATTTAAATATCGTGAAGCTGATTTTGGAAGCTATCCAAAGGGACTTATGTATGGATTACAGATTCTTGACAGCTGGCTATATGATGACGAAGCTCCATTTATCCATATTGAAGCAAACGATACTTTCAAATTCTTAAAAGAACAAATTGGTACCGGATATTACGAACAATTAATCAGAACTTATCTATTACAAAATGATCATACTTCCATGGTGGTAATCGAACCAAAAGTTGGACTTACAAATGAAGTAGAGCAAAGAGTAAAAGAAAAGCTTGCAGCGTATAAAGAGACATTATCTACAGAAGAGTTAGAAAAGGTGATCGAAGATACGAAAGCATTAAAGCAGTTCCAAGATACTCCAAGTACAAAAGAAGAGCTTGAGTTAATCCCAATGCTTGCAAGAGAAGATATTGATACAAAGGCAACGAAACTTTATAACGAAGTGAAAGAAGCAGCGGACGTTACGATATTACACCACAATATGTTCAGTAACGGCATTGGCTACCTTCGCCTATTATTTGATGTAAATGATGTGGAAGAAGAGTTAGTTCCATATATGAGCTTGCTTTCTACCGTGCTTGGTTATATCGATACAAATAAGCATTCCTTTATGGAATTTGCAAATGAAGTAAATATTCATACAGGTGGTATTGTCAGTGATGTAACCGCTTACTCTGTATTAAATGCAACAGAGAATTACACTGTAAAATTTGGTGTAAAGACAAAAGTATTATACGACAAAGTGGGAACAGCATTTGAATTAATTAAAGAAATGTTATTCGAATCTAAATTAGATGACTATAGTCGTTTAAAAGAAATCGTAGCAGAACAGGTTTCCAGAAGCCAGATGAAGGTAAACAGCGCAGGTCACTCCTACGCATCTGTTCGTGCCATGTCCTACAGTTCAGTCAATGCAAAATACAATGATTTAACAGGCGGAATTGCATACTATGAATTCTTAAAAGACTTAGAGGAACATTTTGAGGAACGAAAAGAAGACTTAGTACAAAAATTATCTGGCTTATTAACTAGAATTATCCGTAAAGATAACTTGCTTGTAAGTTACACTGCAGATAATCAAGGTTACGTATTAATGGCCGAAGAATTAGGCGGTTTCGTAAAAGATTTACGAGTTGCTGAAGATAGACCAAAACGTGCTGTAATCAAGACAGAAGTATTAAATGAAGGCTTCAAGACAAGCAGCCAGGTTCAATATGTAGCCCGTGGCGGTAACTTTATTGAAAAAGGATACAAGTACACAGGAGCATTAAAAATTCTTAAAGTAATTTTAAGTTATGATTATTTATGGATCAATATCCGTGTAAAAGGTGGAGCATACGGCTGTATGGGCGGCTTTGGATTAGATGGAAATAGTTATCTTGCTTCTTACCGTGATCCAAACTTAATGGCTACTAATGAAATCTTTAATAATACAGCAGAGTATTTAAAGACATTTACCGTAGACGAACGTGATATGACAAAATATATTATCGGTACGATCAGCGGAATGGATACTCCAATGAATCCAAGCGCAAAAGGCTCTCGTTCACTTGGTGCATACCTTAGTGGTGTGACAGAACTTGACCTACAACGTGAACGCGATGAAGTATTATCCGCAACCCAACAAGATATCAGAGCATTAGCAGATATTGTTCAAGCCGTATTAGATGCAGATCAAATCTGCGTAATCGGTAATGAGAATAAAATTGAAGAAGATAGAGAGTTGTTTAAAGAAATTAAGGCACTCTAGGAGGAAATAAATGAATCAAAATTATAAATCAGGATTTGTAACGTTAATTGGACGCCCAAACGTTGGTAAGTCCACGTTAATGAATCAGCTGATTGGACAAAAGATTGCAATCACATCAAACAAACCACAAACGACAAGAAACCGTATTCAGACTGTATATACAGATGAGCAAGGACAAATTATCTTCCTAGATACACCAGGTATTACAAAAGCGAAAAACAAGCTTGGCGAATATATGGTAAATGCAGCAGAGAATACGTTAAATGAAGTGGATGTAGTCCTTTGGCTTGTAGAACCTAGTACATTTATTGGTGCTGGGGAACACCACATTGCAGAAACATTAAAGAGAGTTAAGACACCTGTTTTCTTAGTAATCAATAAGATTGATACAGTACCAAAAGAACAAATCTTAACATTTATCGATAAATATAAAGAGATTTATGATTTCTGTGAAATCATTCCGGTTTCTGCCCTTAAAGGGGAAAACAAAGAAACATTGATCAAAGAAATTATGAAATACCTTCCTTACGGACCACAATTCTATGATGAAGACACAATCACTGACCAGCCGGAACGTCAAATTGTAGCAGAATTAATTCGTGAAAAGGCTCTTCGTTTATTAAGTGATGAAATTCCTCACGGTATTGCAGTATCTATTGACTCCATGAAAGAACGTAACCATGGAAAATTAATGGATATCCAAGCAACGATCGTTTGCGAACGTGACTCTCACAAGGGAATTATCATCGGTAAACAAGGTTCCATGTTAAAACGTATCGGAACAGATGCAAGATGGGAAATCGAGCGTTTATTAGATACAAGAGTAAACTTACAGTTATGGGTTAAAGTTAAGAAGGACTGGAGAGACAGTGATTTCTTATTAAAGAACTTTGGTTATAATAAAATCGACGTTTAATTGTTTTTATTTAATTCCGTAAATCCTACAAACCTATTTTTTGCTAGAATACCCTTTTTGCGAATAGTTTTCTTCTAAATGGAAATACTATTGTTAGTCACTAGTATTAATCATGAGGGAATACTAGTGCAAACATATTAATAGGGGAATATTGTTTTAGAATGAAAACGAGATTAGTAATTATGATCGGAGTACGTTCAGGAAAGAGGTTTGTATGGATAACGGTAATTTATGGAAACAATTTGAAACATCAGGAGAAATTACAGATTACTTAAAGTATACGGCTTGTACAAGAGAAGTCGACAGACCGTATGCTACCAAGGAGGGAGAACGTGGTGGTAACACAGATTACGGTAACTGGAATGGTGTTAGCCGCCATGCCAGTTGGTGATTATGATAAGAGGTTAGTAATTTTAACAAAAGAACGCGGTAAAATATCAGCATTTGCAAAAGGCGCTAGGAAACCAAATAGCGCCTTACTTGCGTGCTCTCAGCCATTTGTCTTTGGCGAGTTTAACTTATACGCCGGACGCAATTCTTATAATGTCATGAATTCAAACATTTCTAATTATTTTCCCGAAATAAAAGAAGATTTGGAAGCAGTTTCATATGCGTGCTACTTTGCAGAGCTAGTGGAGCAGGTAACCCATGAAAACAACGACGAAGTCGAAGTGCTAAAATTGCTATATCAGACAATGAGAGCACTTACAAAAACATCCATCAATAATAAGCTGATACGATACATATTTGAGCTTAAGATCATGAGTATCAATGGCTATACTCCTCAGGTATTTGAATGTGTATCATGCGGCGAAACAGAGAATGTACATCTTTTCAGTTTTAGCAGAGGTGGACTTGTCTGTAGTAATTGTAAGAAGGATGCAGGAGAATTAATGGGATTAGAGGGTTCTACTATCTATACCATGCAGTTTATCATAGCAACACCAGTGGAAAAATTGTATACGTTTACAGTAAATGAGACCGTGCTTCGTGAACTTAAGAAAGTCATGGAACGTTATATGAAGATGATGATTGATCGAAAATTCAAGTCATTAGAAATCCTGGAATTGTTATAAAATAAGTGATTAGTGTAAATAATCATTGAAAATAAGATGTATTTTGGGTAAAATAATTAGAGGTTTATGCAATCGCAATTTACGAATAGATTCGCAAACATAAGCGAATGGAATGAATAAATAAAACTTAATTACGAGAGGTTGAAACATATGGAAAAATCAATGGAAAAAATAGTCGCATTGGCTAAAGCAAGAGGATTCGTATATCCAGGTTCCGATATCTACGGTGGACTTGCAAACACTTGGGATTACGGTAACTTAGGTGTGGAACTTAAAAATAACGTGAAAAAAGCTTGGTGGAAAAAATTCATCCAAGAAAATCCTCACAACGTAGGTGTTGACTGTGCGATCTTAATGAATCCGCAAACATGGGTTGCATCTGGACATTTAGGCGGTTTCTCTGATCCTTTAATGGATTGTAAAGAATGTCATGAACGTTTCAGAGCAGATAAATTAATCGAAGATTACATGTTCGAAAACAAGATTGAAATCGAAGGTTCTGTTGATGCTTGGTCTAACGACGAAATGAAAGCATACATCGATGAACATAATATCGATTGTCCATCTTGTGGAAAACACAACTTCACTGACATCCGTCAATTTAACTTAATGTTCAAAACATTCCAAGGTGTTACAGAAGACGCTAAGAATACAGTTTACTTAAGACCAGAAACAGCTCAAGGTATCTTCGTAAACTTCAAAAACGTACAAAGAACATCTAGAAAGAAAATTCCATTTGGTATCGGCCAAGTAGGTAAATCTTTCAGAAATGAAATTACACCAGGTAACTTCACATTCCGTACAAGAGAATTCGAACAAATGGAACTTGAATTCTTCTGTGAACCAGATACAGATCTTGAATGGTTTGCATACTGGAAAGAATTCTGTATCAACTGGTTACAAACATTAGGCATCAAAGAAGACGAAATGCGTGTACGTGATCATGAAGCAGAAGAATTATCCTTCTACTCCAAAGCTACAAGTGATATCGAATTCAAATTCCCATTTGGCTGGGGTGAATTATGGGGTATTGCAGATCGTACAGATTACGATTTATCTCGTCACCAAGAAGTATCTGGTCAAGATTTAACTTACTTTGATGATGAAAAGAAAGAAAAATATATCCCATATGTAATCGAACCATCTTTAGGTGCTGACCGTGTAACTTTAGCATTTTTATGCCAAGCATATGATGAAGAAGAAATCGGTGAAGGTGATGTAAGAACAGTTCTTCACTTCCATCCAGCATTAGCTCCAATCAAGATCGGTGTATTACCATTATCTAAGAAATTAGCTGGTCCTGCTGAAGAAGTATTCGCTATGCTTAGCAAAGAATACAACTGTGAATATGATGACAGAGGAAATATTGGTAAACGTTACAGAAGACAAGATGAAATCGGTACTCCATTCTGTATCACATATGACTTCGATTCTGAAGAAGATCATGCAGTTACAGTTCGTGACCGTGATACAATGCAACAAGAACGTGTTAAAATTGAAGATTTAAAAGCTTATTTTGCAGAAAAAATGGACTTTTAGTATAAACTAGAATGTTGACTCAAAGATAACTGTGTGAATGTGGGCTGAGGGGGAGAAGCAATTGGAAATCAAAACTTTTTGTAGAGGCTCCAAGAAATTAGCAATCAAATACCGTTATTATTTGAAATATAATTTACTGGTTGCATTATGTATTATTGTGCCAGTCAGTTTATTCCTATTAGACAATTTTGAACTGATCCACATAGGTAAGCTTAGGATTAACAGCGCAACCGTAGCCATATTATTTATAATATGGCTCGTTGTGTTAATAATCGGATTTATTGGGTTTGGACAGGTAAATGGTCTGACATATCAGATATTTGGCATTACAACCGACAATCGGCTTGTAAGGTTTTATTTTAAGGATATGCTTCGGGATGGAAAGGTCGTACTTCATTTTAAACCTTATCATAAAAGGGAAACTCGAATGGAGTATGTAGATGTCATCAAGAAGAAGGAAGAGATTATTAAAGATACCAATTTCGAAGAGTATTTATGTACATTATGTAATGATCATGAAGTACAGAAGCAAAGTGATATTTTGTTTGAGGTCATGGATAATATCCGTGTCGTAAAAGACAAGAGAACATACCTGGAGATTAAATATACAATTGGCAGGTTCAAAACAAAGAAAAAAGTTAAGATTTATAAAAATCTTACGAATATGAATGAACTAAATGATTTAGTGAAGTCAGAAAAGGAGCTATAGCATAGAGACATGTTATAGCTCTTTTTTTACTTTATAGGAAATTGTGCGGCAATCCCCTTCGGCGCGGGCAAAGTATCTTCGACTTGAAGGTTTTGCACCCTCATGAATGAGGGATGGGGAGTTGAGAGTGTCGGATAGTACAAGAATGAAAGCATTTTCAATGAAAATAAATGTAACATTGTCGAAAAAAACACAATCTTACATATAAATGAAAGTAAAAATCAGTATAAATATTCCATATGTGGAAATAGTAAAGGAAGTATAAAATAATACATTGTTTCTAAAGTTTGCTTCGTGTAATTTTAAGAGGTGTCTAGTTGAAAATGTCAAATACAGTAAAAGAATGACATTTATACCAACTCGCACCTCTTTTAATACGCTTTATATGTGTAAAGCGCACATATAATATTCCTTTTATGTAAGTTGGTGTTACAATGGCATGAAGAAAATGGAAAAATATTATATTTTTACAAAATTTTGAAAAAGGTATTTTATTACTTGTATAAATATGGTAATATATTACTTGCAACTAGGAAAAGGCATAATTTTGATACTAGCAGTGCTGGACTTTTTCGTTCACATTGTTAAAAAATAAACATATTGTTTAGGAGGTAATTACTAACATGGCAAAATGGGTTTATATGTTCAAAGAAGGCAATGCAGATATGAGAAACCTTCTTGGTGGTAAAGGTGCCAACTTAGCTGAAATGACTAACTTAGGCTTACCAATTCCACAAGGATTTACAGTAACTACTGAGGCATGTACAGATTATTACAACAGCGGAAAACAAATTACAAAAGAAATCCAAGATCAAATTTATGAAGCATTAGCAAAAGTTGAGCAACTTCAAGGTAAGAAATTTGGCGATACAGAAGATCCTTTATTAGTTTCTGTACGTTCCGGTGCCAGAGCAAGTATGCCAGGTATGATGGATACAATCCTTAACCTTGGTCTTAATGATATTGCAGTTGAAGGATTTGCTAAGAAAACTGGAAATCCTAGATTTGCATACGACTCCTATAGAAGATTTATTCAAATGTTCTCTGATGTAGTTATGGAGATGAGTAAAACATTTTTCGAGGGAATCCTTGATGAAGTAAAACAAGCCAAAGGTGCAAAATATGACACTGACTTGACTGCTGAAGATTTAAAAGAAGTAATCGTTAAATATAAAGCTATCTATAAAGAAAAAATGGGAGAAGATTTCCCACAGGATCCAAAGGTTCAATTAATGGAAGCTGTAAAAGCAGTATTCCGTTCATGGGACAACCCACGTGCTATCTACTATAGAAGAATGAACGATATCCCTGGAGACTGGGGTACAGCTGTAAACGTTCAATGCATGGTATTTGGTAACATGGGCAACACATCAGGTACAGGTGTTGCATTTACACGTAACCCATCCACCGGTGAAGCTAAGATTTATGGTGAATATCTAATCAATGCTCAAGGTGAAGATGTTGTTGCAGGTATCAGAACACCACAACCTATTACAAAATTAGAGCAAGATTTACCAGAATGCTACAAAGAGTTTATGGAAATCGCTCATAAACTAGAAGAGCATTATAAAGATATGCAAGACATGGAATTTACAATTCAAGAAGGTAAATTGTATTTCTTACAAACTCGTAATGGTAAGAGAACAGCTCCTGCAGCTTTACAAATCGCTTGCGATTTAGTAGATGAAGGCAAGATTACAAAAGAAACTGCAATCAGCCGTATCGAAGCAAAATCTCTTGATCAACTATTACATCCAGGATTTGATGCTGCAGCATTAAAAGCAGCAAAACCTGTAGGAAAAGCTCTTCCAGCATCTCCTGGTGCTGCAGCTGGTAAAGTATACTTTACTGCAGAAGATGCAAAAGCTCATCATGAAGCAGGAGAAAGAGTTATCCTTGTTCGTCTTGAAACTTCTCCAGAAGATATCGAAGGTATGCATGCAGCTGAAGGTATCTTAACAGTTCGTGGTGGTATGACTTCACATGCAGCTGTAGTTGCACGTGGTATGGGTACTGCTTGTATCTCAGGTTGTGGAGATGTTAAGATTGATGAAGAAGCAAAAGAGTTCACGATTGCTGGACAGACTGTTAAAGAAGGAGATTACATTTCCTTAGATGGTTCTACAGGCAATATCTATATTGGCGATATCCCAACTGTTGAAGCATCCATTTCCGGTAACTTCGAAAGAATTATGGAATGGGCTGATGAAATCAGAACATTACAAGTTAGAACAAATGCAGATACACCAGCAGATGCAGCAAATGCTGTTAAATTCGGTGCACAAGGTATTGGCCTTTGCCGTACTGAGCATATGTTCTTTGATGCAGAAAGAATTCCTAAGATCCGTAAGATGATCTTAAGTAAAACAGTTGAAGCAAGAGAAGAAGCTCTTAATGAGTTAATCCCTTATCAAAAAGGTGACTTCAAAGCTCTTTACGAGGTTATGGAAGGTAGACCGGTCACAATCCGTTTCTTAGATCCACCTTTACATGAATTTGTTCCAACAGAAGAAGATGATATTGAAGCATTAGCAAAAGATATGGGTCTTACTGTAGAGGAAGTAAAAGCAACTTGTGATTCCTTACATGAATTCAACCCTATGATGGGTCACAGAGGATGCCGTCTTGCTGTAACTTATCCTGAAATCGCTAAGATGCAGACAAGAGCTGTAATGGAAGCTGCTATTGAAGTGAAAACTGAAAAAGGCTTTAATGTAGTTCCTGAAATTATGATCCCATTAGTTGGTGAAAAGAAAGAATTAAAATTTGTTAAAGATGTTGTTGTTGAAACAGCAGAACAAGTTAAGAAAGAAAAGAATTCGGACATTGAATACCATATTGGTACAATGATCGAAATTCCACGTGCAGCTTTAATGGCTGATGAAATCGCTGAAGAAGCTGAGTTCTTCTCATTTGGTACAAATGACTTAACTCAGATGACATTTGGTTTCTCTCGTGATGATGCTGGTAAGTTCCTTGACTCTTACTACAATAATAAGATCTATGAATCAGATCCATTTGCAAGATTAGATCAAGCAGGTGTTGGCCAATTAGTTAAGATTGCTGCTGAAAAAGGTAGAAAGACAAGAAACAACATTAAATTAGGTATCTGTGGAGAACATGGTGGAGATCCATCTACAATCGACTTCTGTCAAAGAGTTGGATTAACTTATGTATCATGCTCACCATTCCGTGTACCAATTGCAAGACTTGCTGCCGCACAGGCTGCATTAGCAAACAAATAGAAAAAGACCAAAGTGAGCCTGTGCGATATGCACCAAGGCTGCATTAGCAAACAAATAGAATATTGGCTATTTAATAGAAATCCCTCTGGTATTAAAATTACTTAATACCAGAGGGATTTTTGACATTATTAGCATATAGTAATTTCCTATAACAATAAATAGGTAAAAAATGTAAAATCCTATTGACAACTAGCATCTGCTAGTCTAGTATGATTATTAGCTAGCAAGTGCTAGTTAATAAAAAGATAGGATAATCGTATGACAACGAAACAAAAAATCAGCAAAGAAGCATTGCGCCTATTTAGCATAAGAGGCTATGAGGCAACATCGGTACGGGATATTGCAAAAGCAGTAGGGATTAAAGATAGCTCACTATACAATCATTATAAAAGTAAACAGGATATATTTGATACTATTGTTAATGAATATAAGATGGAGTCTGCAAATGAGTTTGAGCAGTTTTGCAAAGAGAATGACTGTACCAGACCAGAAATCCTAAAGAAATCAGCAGTAGCAATTATAGCAGCGTTTTTAGATCCTTGTGTAGTTCAGACAAGAAAGATGTTAACTATGGAGATGTACCATAACAAAGAAGCAAAAGATGTTTATTATAAACTATTTTATAAAGAACCTGCCAGTTGGTGTGATATTGTATTTGAACAATTAATTGAGGCTGGTGTATTAGAACAAGAAAATCAAGAGGCATTATTCTATGAATTCTATGGTCCGTTATTTACATTACTTTTAGAAACAGATCTTCTGGAGATTTCAAAAGATACGGTACTTGAACGAGCGGTAACTCAGGCAGAACGATTTATTGAAAATCATAGGAGGTAGTAGTATGGTAGGGGTTTATTTTAGTGGTACAGGTAATACACGATATTGTTTGGAGAGATTTGTAGCAAAGGTAGAGCCTTCAGCCCAAAGTATCTCAATTACAGATCCAGAGGTAAAAAAGAGAATAAAGGAAAATCAAAATATTGTATTTGGATATCCAATTTACTTTAGCAATTTACCAAAGATTGTGCGTGATTTTATTGAAGAGAATAAAGCGCTGTTTCATGATAAAAAGATATTTATTATAGCAACTATGGGCTTATTTAGTGGTGATGGAGCAGGTTGTTCGGCACGATTGTTTAAAAAATACGGAGCAACTATAGTTGGTGGACTACATGTTAAGATGCCAGACTGTGTTGGAGATAGCAAAGCTCTTAAGAAACCATTAGATCGGAATAGAGAGCTTGTAAAAAAAGCAGAGCATAAGATCGATGAAGCAGCTAAGAGGTTGAAAGAAGGGAAACCATTAAAACAAGGAATCAATATATGGTATCATATTGCGGGTTTATTTGGACAACGTCTATGGTACTATAGTAAGACGAGGAACTACAGCAAAGATTTAAAGATAGATCTTAATAAATGCATTGGATGTGGAAAATGCACTAGGGTATGTCCAATGAATAACTTACATATAAAAGAGAATAAGCCGGTGGCAGATGGAAATTGTACCATGTGTTATCGTTGTATAAGCAATTGTCCGAAACAGGCAATTACATTACATGGAAAAGAAGTCTATGAGCAGTGTAAAATTGAGCGTTACATATAGGTTAGATTGAGAAACTATTTGAAGGATTTGAGGAGATATTAGTTTACTTCTTTGTAGGCGAAATTAATGAGGAGTTAATTATAGAGTGTACATTTAGGGGCTTATATCCAGGTTGGGATACGCAAAGTAAAGGCTCTGTTGCATTAGAAGAGAAGTTGGGATATCATTTTAATTATAAATTTGATTGTTTCGAAATTAGAGAAAGGAGCCCATATGAGAAACGAAGTAACTAAGAATGATATTAAAAAGATGGAAGAAGAGATAGAGTACCGTAAGCTAGTAGTTCGAAAAGAAGCGATTCAGGCAGTAAAGGAAGCTAGGGCACAAGGAGATTTAAGTGAGAACTTTGAATACTATGCTGCAAAAAAGGATAAAAACAAAAATGAAAGTCGCATACGCTACTTAGAAAGAATGATTAAGACAGCAATTATTGTCTCTGATGATTCAAAAGAAGACGAAGTTGGGCTAAATAATACAGTAACAGTTTATTTTGAAGAGGATGATGCCTGTGAGACGTATAAGCTGGTAACCACAGTTCGTGGAAACTCTTTAGGGGGATTAATCAGTATCGAATCTCCTCTGGGAAAAGAATTGTTAGGTCATAAGGTAAACGACCGTATCTATATAAAAGTAAATGATACGTATGGTTATTATATCGTGATAAAGAATATTCAAAAGACAGTGGATGATGGTACGGATAAGCTACGCAGCTACTAAGGGTACGCAGAAGAGGGCTCTTAGATTTTAAGAAAGAGAAATTACAAACTTTCTTAAAATCTGGGGCCTTTTTACATTTGGTTTTAAAAGTAGACAAAGAATTACCAGCTAAATTGATAAAAATAACGAAAATCATTAAGAAAGGGCATTTAATATATACAGAATAACTACAGAATGCTATACTAAAATATGAAAAACTAAAACAATTATGATAAACAAAGTGAACATGGTATTGGCATTTTGTTTAAAAGGGAGGAAAACAAATGAAGCAATTACGTACAAGAGTAATGGCAATGATGTTATCAGTTTTAATGCTATTTTCTTTAGTACCAAGTGTGCAAACGTTTGCAAATGAGGAGAGCAACGAAGCAGGTAACTATACTTGGACAGGAAGAGCATTTGGACAAAGTACTGACAAGAACTTCAAGTCTACAATTTTACCAGACAAAGTTGGTACTCAGGAAGCAAAGGAAAAGAAAATCATCGTAAAAGATGGGGAAAATGAAAAGGAAACAAATGCAGTAGAAATCGAAAGCCGTGGTGGTAAGATTGCTAACTCACATGACGGACTTATGTTCTATTACGCTACGCTTCCTACAACTAAGAACTTTAAATTAAGTGCAAATGTATACATAAATCAATTAGGTCCTGAAGCAGCAACCGAATCCAAACCAAGCAAACAAGAAGCTTGTGGTATTATGGTTCGTGATAATGTTGGACCAGCAAGAAAAGATCCAATGGAATTTGGTTTTGAGGAAATTACTTCCGCATCCAATATCGTAGCAAACATGTTTATGGCACCAGATAAGAAAGCAGACGTTCCTATTATTTCTAACGTTTACGATCGTAATGGTGTAACAGTTCCTTATGGTAATGTGGGAGCAGTAAAAACACAAACTAAAATAGCAACTTTAAATAGTGATCTTGTTACAACAACTGACCGTACTCCTACTGATGGAAAGTATAGCAAAGATCTTTTCGTTGCAGTAACATTAGAACGTAAAGATGATGGATTTGTTGTATCTTATACAGATCAAGAAGGAAAGACTTATTCTAAAACAGTAAATGGTGCAGATCGTGTAGCTGTAACTGATAAAGACAACATGTATGTTGGTTTCTTTGCATCTCGTAATGCAAAAATGACAGTAACAGATATTGAATTAACTACTTCTGAGGCAAATACAAAAGTAGATGGTTTTACACCAGTAGCATATGCTTCAACACTTGATATTGCAAGTGCAACGACTTCAAGTACATCTGATTATACAGTACGTTTACGTAGTAACTACGATGGTATAGTATCAATCAAACAAGACGGAACAGAAATTGAAAAATCAGGAAAAGCAGCAAAAGCAACATTCTATGAAAAGAAAACAACTTTAACGAAAGATACGACTGAATTTGAAGTATCATATGCAGTTGCTGGTTCTGAGGAAGTAAAAACAGCAACATTTAAAGTAACTAAAAAAGAAGCATATGCAAACAGAGATTTATATGTAACAGTTGATGGGACACCAGAAGGAAAAGGAACAAAAGAAAGCCCTCTTGATGTAAAAACTGCACTTGCTTATGTAAGCGATGGATATACTGTTTACGCTAAAGGCGGTACTTATGGCGCATTAGTAATGAATGAAACTTTCACAGCAGATGCCGCAAATAAGAAAACATTATGTGCATTAGAAGGTGAGCAAGTAGTATTTAGTGGAACTAGCCAAGTGGATGCAAGTAACTGGAATTTTAAACAATTAGAGTTTACAGGATCAAGCACAACTGGTTTCCGTTTAACAGGACATTCTAATACAATTGAATTATGTAAATTCTACAATAATGGAGATACTGGATGTCAAATGAGTGGTGGTTCAGGTACAGATCCACTTAACTGGCCATCTAACAATACTGTATTAAATTGTGAATCCTACAACAACGTTGATAGCTCTAGAATTAATGCCGATGGTTTTGCTGCAAAACTTGGCGTTGGTAAAGGAAACGAATTCAAAGGTTGTGTATCTCATAATAATGCAGATGACGGTTGGGATTTATACAACAAATTAGAAGACGGTGCGAACTATCCTGTAACAATTGATAGCTGTGTCGCATATGAAAATGGTCTTCCATATGAAGGAACAGTAGCAGCTAAAGGTTCTATCGGAAATGGTTTCAAACTCGGTGGAGAAGGCTTACCAGTTGATCATGTTGTGAAAAATTGTATTTCTTATGACAATAACATGGATGGATTTACATGTAACTTTAACCCTGGAAAGATTACAGTAACAAATTGTACATCTTTCAATAATGCAAGAACAAACTATATCTTCAGAAGTAATCCTTACTTTGATGAGGATAAGCAAGGTGTGTTTACAAATAACATTTCTTTCAGAACAGATGGAAATTATGAAACAAATGATTTTATTTCAGGTACAGTGAAAAAAAGTTTCTTCTTTGAGACTGGAAAACAAACAATTACTGCTTCTGATTTCGCAAGCGTAACAGCACCAAAAGAATGGACAAGAAATGAAAAGGGAAATCTTGTATACGGTGATTTCT